>JAEYXI010000026.1 GCA_023428515.1 Pseudomonadota bacterium
CGGAAATGGGTCGGCGAAACCTCGGTGATACGGCCACCGCGGCGAACGAGCGTGTGTTCGTCGGCGATGCGCCGCCAGGCGCGATCCAACGCGTCCAGCGGGTTGTCCTGTGCCTGGAGGGCGAAGCGCGAGGGCGGCAGCGACAAGGTCATCTACGGAACGCTATTTCGAACCGAGGGTCTTGATCGCCTCGTCGTAAGAGGATTCGGTGTTGCGAATCATCGCCGCGCCATTCTCGAAGGCGCGCTGCACCATGATCAGGCGGGTGATCTCCAGCACCGGATTGACGTTGGATTCCTCCAGGAAGCCTTGCGTCACGCCAGCGTCGATGCGGTCGACGACCGGCTCGGGCTCACCTGCCGGCACGATGCCGGAATTGCCGAAGCGCACGAAGTTGGGACCGGGATCGAAATTGAAGAGGCCGAGGGCGCCGACGAGATTGTCGCCCTGGCGCAGCGACCCGTCGGCGCCGGCGCGCGGGGGGCCGTTGCGGGGATCGAGCTGGATCGGCGCGCCGCCGGCGTCAAGCACGGGATAACCTTCGATCGTCACCATCTCGCCATTTTCGGTGAGGGTGAAGCGGCCGTCGCGGGTCATGACCGTGCCGGCCGGCGTCTCGATGCCGAACCATGCGTTGCCCTTGATCGCGAAGTCGAGCGGATTGCCGGTTTCGCGCAGCGGACCGTTGGCGTCCGAGATGTATGTATCGCCCGACGTGACGAAGGATATCGCCTTGTCGGTCAGGCCAGACACGACATCCTCGAACTTCACGCCTGTCGCGCGATAGCCGATCGTCGAGGAGTTGGCGACGTTGTCGGCGATAGTGTTCAGCCGCTTCTCCAGTGCGATCTGTGAAGAGAGGGCGACGTAGAGACCGTCCTGCATGGCTACCGTTTCATCGACTGGATGGCGAAGAGAGCGTCGGTCGAGATGCCGAACTCGACCGGCTGGCTGAACAGCACGCTGAGCTGTGCCTGCGGGTTGGCGGTCGGATTGCTCACCTCCCACAGGCTGGTGAAGCGGGTGAGGAACTTTTCCAGCCGCGCCGGATCGGTGAAATCCTCGATGTCGAGCTTCTCCTCAAAGAGCTTCACCTGGCGGTCGATGTCGGCCGAGGCGAAGGATTCCGGCAGGCTGAGCGCCGTGCGCACCACCTTGGCGAGCGCGGGGTCGGCGAGGATCTCATAGAAATTGGTGAGGTTGGCGGCCTTCCTCTCGAAATAGAGCGCAAGCCGCACACCTTCATTTTCCTTGCCGGCATTCTCCTCCAGCGTCTGGCGCATGAACTTGTCGATGGAAGGCAGTTGGGCCGGCGTGCGCGTCGTCGTTGCCTCGCCGTATTCGGCGAAATTGAAGGCGGTGACGAAGGCGACATAAGCCTTGTCGGTGAGCTGGTTGGCCGGGCTGTTCGGGTCGGCGATGCCGCCTTCGAGCATCTGCCTGATACGCGCCGGCGGCTCCGTCACCGGATCTATGCCGTAGGCCGCCAGCGCGTAGTTCAGCAGGCGCTTGTCGGCCATCAGATCGTCGATCGATTTGATGTCGCCGACCTTGGAGAGGTAATAGCTGGTCTCGGTGTCGATGAAGTATTTGCTCGCCGCGAACAGGCCGCTCTCCGTCTTCATCGTGTAGAGCTTGAGCGTATCCTTCTGGACCGCATCGCGCGTGGTCGTGTTGGCGCCGTGTTCGACGAAATTGAAGGCGGCGACGAAGTTGGCGTAGCTCTTGTCTTCCAGCTTGTTCGCCGGGCTCTCCGGATCGCTGACGCCTCCGGCGAGCATGGTGCGGATCGTCCTGGGCTCTTCGGTGTCGGCATTGAGCCCGTAGGCGCTCATCGCGATGCGCAAGAGGCGCTGGTTGCCGAGAAGGTCGTCGATCGACTTCACCTTGCCGATATTGGCCTTGTAGTAGTCGGTCTCTGCCTTGACGAACTCGGCGTCGGGCAGGACGAGCATGATGCCGGTGTTGAACACGAACTGCTTCGGTGCGTTCTGGACCACGTCGCGGGCGGTCGTCGCTTCCCCGTGCGCGGCGAAGTCGAACGCCGCCACGAAATTCGCGTAGCGCTTGTCGGCGAGCTTGTTGGCCGGGCTGTCGGGGTCGGTAATCCCGCCTTCCAGCATCTCGCGGATGCGTTCCGGCGTTTCCGTGGTCGAGTCGAGACCGAAGGCGCCCATGGCGACGTAGAGCAGGCGGCTGTCGGCCATCAGGTCGTCGATGGATTTTACGTTCGAGATGTTGGAGACGTAGTAGCCGACCTCGTCCTCGACGAAGCCGAAGCCGCCGTCCAGCGTGCCGATGACGACATTCGAGGCGAAGTTGGTGGGCGCATCGTTCTGCGCGCGGTTGAAGGTGGTCGCCTTTTCCCCGTAGCGCTCGAAATTGTAGGTGTTGACGAATTCCGCGTAGCGCTTGTCCTGCAGCTTGTTGGCAAAGCTGTCGGGATCGCGGATGCCTTCCTTGAGCGCCTTGACCATAAAGGCCTTGGCGTAAGCCATGTCCTCGAGGCCATGCGCCTTCATGGCGTAGCGGAAGAGCCGGTCGTTTCCGACGAACTCCTCGATGGTTTTCACCTTCGAGATGTTCTCGAGATAATATTTCGTCTCGCGGTCCACGGTCGGCTCGCGCTCGACCCGGTCGATCGCCTTCGGCATGTCCCGGGCAATGAGCTGGTAGCTGACATAGGTGCTGAGCAAGGCGAGCCTCCGGCCGAAGCTTATCTGACGAAGCTAGGGCGGTTTGCTTGCGCGAGGCTGAAGCGGCCTGACGAAGGATCGTGCCGGTTATCCCGATTCAAGCCTCACACAAGGCACGGCATGTACTCCTGAAATGTCATTGCATTTCGCGAAGGGCATGCCGTGGGAATTCTGATCGGGCTGGTGGTGACGCTGGGCTGCGTGCTCGGCGGATTCATGGCGATGGGCGGCCATATCGAGGTGCTCATCCAGCCATGGGAAGTGGTGATTATCTGCGGCGCCGCACTTGGCTCCTTCCTCGTCGCCAATCCGATGAAGGTGGTGAAGGACACCGGCAAGGCCTGCATGGAGGCCTTCAAGCAAGCGGTGCCGAAGGAGCGGGACTATCTGGAAGTGCTCGGCGTGCTGCACTCGCTGATGCGCGAGCTGAAGTCGAAGTCGCGCAGCGAGGTCGAGGCGCATATCGACAATCCCGAGGAGTCGGCGATCTTCCAGGCCTTCCCGACCGTGCTGAAGAACCACGACCTCACACATTTCATCTGCGACTACTGCCGCATCATCATCATAGGCAACGCAAGGCCGCATGAGATCGAGGCGCTGATGGATGAGGAGATCCAGACGATCCGCGCCGACAAGCTGAAGGCCTATCATGCTCTGACCGTGGTGAGCGACGGTTTTCCGGCGATCGGTATCGTCGCGGCGGTGCTCGGCGTGGTGAAGGCGATGGGCGCACTCGACCAGTCGCCGGAAATCCTCGGCGGCCTGATCGGCGCGGCGCTCGTCGGCACCTTCCTCGGCATCTTCATGTCCTACTGCGTGGTCGGCCCGATCGCCGGCAAGATCAAGGTGGTGCGCGAGAAGAAGAACCGGCTCTACATCATCGTCAAGCAGACGCTGCTTGCCTACATGAACGGCTCGCTGCCGCAGGTGGCGATCGAGTTCGGCCGCAAGACGATCTCCGCCTATGAGCGCCCATCGATCGACGCCGTCGAGCAGAGCACGATGAACACCGGCGGCGCCGAGAAGAAGGCAGCGTGAGCGTCCGATGAGCAAGGCCGTTCCCTCCAGCCCGGCAGAGATGCAGGCCTATATCATCGAGCGGTTGGTCGGCGAGACCGGCGAGCCAAGCCGAGTGACCGATGCAGCGCGGGCGCTGGTCGAGCGAGCGGTTCCGGCCATCAGGGAAGGACTGAAGCAGAATCTCGCTCTCGACCTGGCCATCGAGCCGGCGGGCGTCGAGCTGTCGCGCATGGCGGATGCGAGGCCGGACGGCGACGGGCATGCCATGACGGTGGCGGCGTCGCCGGCTTCTCCGGATGCGCTTGTGATGACGATGGACCCGGACGCAGTGGCGCTGGTGGTGAGCGCGCTGTTCGGCGGCGATCCGGGCATCGCCATCGCGCCGATCGCGCGCGACCTGTCGCCGACCGAGACCGTCGTGGCATCGCGCGTATTCGACGAGATCGCCAGGGGGCTGGGCGTTTCCGGCGAAAAGTCGTTCGAGTCCGCACTGCCGCTGCCGCAAGCGATGAGCGGGAGCGAACTGAAAAAGCATATCCTGCGCGACGGACCGGGGGTGCGTGTCGTGCTCGCTGTTTCCACCCCGGCAGGCGCCGGCAAGATCGTGCTGACCATGCCGCAGCGCCTTCTTCTCAAGGGAGCAGGGGGATCGCAGAAGCCCGCTCAGTCAGGGCAGTGGCGACAGCGCTTCAGCGAGGAAGTGATGCGATCGGGCGTCGAGCTGCAGGCGACCATGCCGCTCGCACGCATGACGCTCGGCCAGCTCAGCGGATTGCGAGTCGGGCAGGTCATCGAGTTCGAGGGTGACGCACAATCGCAAGCGAAGCTGTCGGCGCGCCAGAAGACGCTGTTCGTCTGCGAATTCGGCAAGCTGGGACAGAATTATACGGTGCGCGTCAGGCATCCATTCGATGCCGGGCAGGACATCATGGAAGGACTGGTCGCCAGCCGTTAGGCGGCGGCGAGAGATTGGAGAAGGACGATGACGCAAGCCGCACTGAACCAGGGCGCATCGCAGGAGCAGCTCAACCGGGCGATCGAGGAACTGCGCGACGTGCTGCAGGAGGAAGAACAGCAGCGGCCGCAGGCGCAGGCGAGCGTCATGCCTGCCGGCCCGAATTCATCGCTGATCATGGACATACCCGTCGAGGTCCAGATCGTGCTCGGCACTACCGAGATGGCCGTCTCCGACCTTATGGGCCTGCAGAAGGGCTCGACCGTCGCATTGAATCGCCGGATCGGAGAGCCGGTCGACGTCGTCGTCAACGGACGCAGGATCGCGCGTGGCGAGATCACCGTGCTCGAAAACGATCCCTCGCGTTTCGGCATCAAGCTGACCGAGGTCAGCACCGCGAAGCCGGCCTGATGAGGACCGGCCGGAGAGCGTCCGCATGAGCACCGCGCAGGACATGACGCGGACGCAGAAGGCTGCGGCTATCCTGGTGGCGATGGGCAAGCCGTCGGCCAGCAAGCTCCTGAAATTCTTCAAGCAGGAAGAGCTGAAGGCGCTGGTCGACGGGGCGCGGCTGTTGCGCACCATCAGCCAAGCCGACCTCGAGAAGATCGTCGCCGAGTTCGAGGCCGAGTTCACCGAGGGTGCCGGCCTGCTCGATTCCGGCGATCGCATGGACACGATCATCAACGAGTCTCTGAGCCCGGAGGAAGTCAACGCGCTGATGGGCGTCGAGCAGCCCAAGCAGGCGCAGGAAGGACCGCCGCCGGTCTGGCCCGAGATCGAGAAGCTCGATCCGACTCGGCTCGGTGCGTTCCTGGCGGAGGAGCATCCGCAGACGGCAGCCCTGGTGATGTCGAAGCTGTCGCCTTCGGCAGCGGCGAACGCGATGCTGACGCTCGACAAGGACGTGCGCAACGAGGTGGTCAAGCGCATGATGTCGATGGCGGCGATACCGGAGGTCGCGACCGGCATCATCGAGGACCAGTTACGCGCGCGGCTGCTCGCAGAAAGCGCGACGCGCGACACGTCCGCGGGCCAGATCCGCGTCGCCAGCGTGCTCAACGAGATGGACAAGGACAAGCTCGACGAGGTGATGCAGGATCTCGAGAGCTCGGGCACGCCGGACATGCAGTCGCTCAGGTCGCGGCTGTTCGCCTTCGAGGATGTGGTCCAACTGACCCAGAAGGCGCGCGTGGCGCTGTTCGACAGCATCTCGACCGAGCTGGTGACGCTGGCGTTGCGCAACGCGCCACCCGCGCTGACCGAAGCCGTGCTCTCGTCGATCGGCGCACGCGCACGGCGCATGATCGAATCGGAACTCGGCCAGGGTTCGGACGCCGTCAACAGCACCGACATCGTCCGGGCGCGCAAGGCGATCGCCGCCGGCGCCATCCGCATGGCCCGCGAAGGCGCGTTCGAGCTGCCGAGCACGCAGAGCACGGCTGCGTAGGGCTCTGAAACGCCATGGCGGAGGACGTCGACAAGGAGAGTAAAACCGAAGAGGCCACAGAGAAGAAGATCCGCGACGCGGTCGAGAAGGGGCAACTGCCGCACTCGCGCGAGACGGGAATACTCGCCTCCTTTGTCGCCATTCTGGTTTTCATCGTCTTCTTCGCCGGCAACTCCATCATGGAGCTCAGCGGGTTCCTCTCCATCTTCCTCGAAAAGCCGGATGCCTGGCCGATGGACACGGCCAACGACGTGGTGGCGTTGTCACGCATCGTTACCATGGAGATCGGCAAGACCGTCGCCAGTCTCCTGGTGCTCCTGGTCGTCGCCGGCGTGGGAGCGTCGGCCTTCCAGAATATGCCGCAATTCGTCGGCGAGCGAATCCGTCCGCAGGCGTCGCGCATCTCGCTGTCGAAAGGCTGGAAGCGGCTGTTCGGCGTGCAGGGCTTCGTCGAATTCCTGAAGTCGCTCGGCAAGCTCGGCTTCGTCGTGGCGGTGCTATCCTTCGTCCTTTCGGACAGCCTGCGCCAATTCCTGACCGGCATGCTGACGCAGACGCCCGATTACACCCTCGTCATCCGGGACATGGCGATCGACATATTGATATCGATCGTCGTGGTGATGGGGCTGATCGCCGGCATCGACCTGGTCTGGTCCCGCTTCCACTGGCGGCAGGACCTGAAGATGACCAAGCAGGAGGTCAAGGACGAGCTGAAGCAGGCGGAAGGCGACCCGATCGTCAAGTCGAGGCTGCGCTCGCTGGCACGCGACCGTGCGCGCCGGCGCATGATGACGGCGGTCCCGCAGGCGACACTGGTGATCGCCAACCCGACGCACTATTCGATCGCGCTGCGATATGTGCGCGAGGAAGACAGCGCGCCGGTGGTGCTCGCCAAGGGCCAGGACCTTGTAGCGCTGAAGATCCGCGAGATCGCGGAGGCCAACAATATCCCGGTGTTCGAGGACGTGGCGCTCGCCCGCTCCATGTACAAGCAAGTTTCGGTGGATAGCGTGATCCCACAACAGTTCTACCAGGCGGTCGCCGAACTGATCCGGGTCGTCTACGCAAGCAAGGCCAAGCGCAAACCTCAATGAACCGACAGCCGCACACAGCATCCCGCGAGGCGATTGTCGCGGAAGCCATCAAGGACGTGGTGAGCGAACTGCGCCTGGTCGACGCCGCCGACTATATAGCTTTCATCCGCCTCGAGCACTTTTCCACGGTATCAGACATCGTGGACTCGGCGGCGGAGCTGTTCTTCATGCCGGGGACGCTGAGGCTCGGCCATGGCGGCGAGGCGCATGTGAGCTGGGCGGAGCCGCCGCGCATCGTGCTCGACCTGGAACTGCGGCCGGCGGGCGCGACGGTCTATTTCGCGCTCAGCCTCGAGGACGAGGCTGCGTCGGTCGAAGTCAACTATGTCGCCTTCGACAAGCCGGACCCGGACCCGCAGCGCAACACCGATTTCCTTATCGACGCCATCGACGGGGCGCGCATCCGCAAGGCCGAGCCAGTCGGCGGACGCTGAGCGGGACGGCCCGACCTTATTCGATCAATCCCATACGCAGCGCCTTGGCGACCGCATGCATTCGGTTGACGGCGTCCAGTTTCTGGGTGGTGTTGGTAAGGTACTGGTTGGCGGTGTGCACCGACAGCTTCAGGAGGCGCGCGATCTCCTCGCTGGTGTAGCCGTTGGCCGTGAGCCTCAGACATTCGATCTCGCGTTTCGAGATGGACGGGATTTTGCCGACCTCGCCGGGCCTGATCCTGGCCACCGCATCGAAGAGCGAGAAGCAGCGCGCGTGGATATCGAACATGCCTTCAGAGGCGAGCGTGATCTCGGCGCCGAGGAAGACGATCAGTCCGCTTTGACCGCGCTCCGCATGCACCGGGAAGGCGAGGCCCGACGTGCCGTCGGCCAGCGGTTCGATCTTCATCGCCCAGCCGAGGCTCTGGAAGGAAGCCGTGGAGGCCGAACCCGCCCCGTCATCCCACAGGCAAGGCACGCTCGAAGAACGGGCGTGCCGGACAATGGCGGAGCGGTCGCCGCCGGTGATCTGCCTGGTGACGTCCGCGATGCCCGGGTAGCTGGAATCGAAGCAGGGCGCGAGGCGCGGCCGCTCGGCTGATGGACCCAGAAAGAACAGCGCGAATTCGGAAGCGTTGAGGTCGACGGCCATCCAGCGGCAGCGGCGGACGGCATCGGGGATCGTCACGGTGCGCTGCGTCTCGGGGCCGAGCGGAAAATCCCCGAAGAGGGTCCGGCGCTCGCCAAAAGGCGTCTGGGCGATCTCGTCGTCCCTGGCTTCGGAGAGGCCGGTCAAATGATGCCGCTCCTGATGGCGGTCGCGATCGCCATCGCGCGGTTGCTGGCAGACAGTTTTTGGATCGCATGGGTGACGTAGCTGTTCACCGTATTACCGGAGACGCCGAGGATAAGGGCCACTTCGTCGGTGGTCTTGCCCTCCGAGACCCAGACGAGGCATTCGCGCTCGCGGTCCGACAGCGGGTCTTCGGTGACAGCCTGGCGAAGCATCTCCGGAATCTGCGAGAGCGCGTAGCAGCAACGCATCTGCGCGCCGGCGAGCGCGTTCTGATCGATCTTGCCGATGCGCTCGGCTGAAAAGAGGACGAAGTAGCGATTGCGGCCGGCCTGAACCCTCAGCGGATAGAGCTCGCGATGGCCGAGGACGTCGAGAAGCGCCGCCTCCTCGCCGTTCAGGACGCCGGGCAGGTCGGGAGCTTCGGAGGCGAGCAGGCTGCGCGGGCGCGTGCCTGGCGTCGTCGCCGGCACTTGCGCCAAGTTCGCGATCAGCGGCCGGCCGACCAGTTCGATGGCGTCGTGGATCCAGTTGGAGGCGAGGATGCGCGCGGTGTT
>JAEYXI010000057.1 GCA_023428515.1 Pseudomonadota bacterium
CGGCATGTCCGGCTCCATCCGGGTGGAAGGCGCGCACGTGCGCCGGACGGGTGCCTTTCACTATCCCCGCGCCGCGGCCGGCCCGCACGACCACGTGGTGCTGCACCTCGCCGGCGGCACCACCATCACCTTCAACGATCCGCGCCGCTTCGGGGCGATCCTCATCGTGCCCTACGACCGGCTGGAGAGCCATCCGCTCCTCGCCGGCCTCGGCCCCGAGCCGCTGGGCAACGCCTTCCACGCCGACTATCTCGCGGGCGCCTTCGCCCGGCGGAGCACCTCGCTGAAGGCGGCGCTGCTGGACCAGAAGCTGGTGGCGGGCCTCGGCAACATCTATGTGTGCGAGGCCCTGTTCCGCGCCGGCCTCTCGCCCCGGCGCCTCGCCCACACCCTCGTGACCAAGGACGGCAAGCCGACGCAACGGGTGGAGCGCCTTGTCACCGCCATCCGCGACGTGCTGCGCGAGGCCATCCAGGCCGGCGGCTCGTCGCTCCGTGACCACAAGCAGGTGAGCGGCGAGCTCGGCTATTTCCAGCACACCTTCCGCGTCTACGACCGCGAGGGCGAGCCCTGCCGCACCCGGCACTGCAAGGGCATCGTGCAGCGCATCGTGCAGGGCGGGCGATCCACCTTCTACTGCCCCGTCTGCCAGAGATAGCGCAGCCCCGCACGGCGACTGTGCGAGGCTGCCACTTCGCATCAAAGCCGGGGCACGGTAGAGCACGTTACCCCTGCGCGCGAGGCGCGGCTGAGGACATCGACCGGTGTCACGCCGGCTGAGGAGGAGATGAGGATGGCTTACGAGACGATCCTGGTGGAGGTGGACGAGCGGGTCGGCATCATCCGGCTGAACCGCCCGCAGGCGCTGAACGCGCTCAACGCCCAGCTCATCAACGAGCTGAACGCTGCCCTCGACGGGCTCGAGGCCGACCGCAACATCGGCTGCATCATCCTCACCGGCTCCGAGAAGGCGTTCGCCGCCGGCGCCGACATCAAGGCGATGCAGAACTTCACCTATCCGGACACGTATCTCGACGACTACATCACCTCCTGGGAGCGCCTCTCCCGCACCAGGAAGCCGGTGATCGCGGCGGTCGCGGGCTTCGCGCTGGGCGGCGGCTGCGAGCTGGCCATGATGTGCGACTTCATCCTCGCGGCCGACACCGCGAAATTCGGCCAGCCGGAGATCAAGCTCGGCGTCATGCCCGGCTCGGGCGGCACCCAGCGCCTGACGCGCTTCGTCGGCAAGTCCAAGGCCATGGAGATGTGCCTCACCGGCCGGCTGATGGATGCTGTGGAAGCCGAGCGCTCCGGCCTCATCTCGCGCATCATCCCCGCCGCCGATCTCATGACCGAGGCGCTGAAGGTGGCCAAGGTGATCGCGGGCATGTCGCTCCCCGTCGCCATGCAGACCAAGGAATCGGTGAACCGCTCCTACGAGACCTCGCTCGCCGAGGGCATCCGCTTCGAGCGCCGGGTGTTCCAGTCCCAGTTCGGCCTTCCGCACCAGAAGGAAGGCATGAGCGCGTTCATCGAAAAGCGCCCCCCCGACTTCAAGAGCTGACGACCACGCGGGTGCCGCCCCACCGGCCGCACCCGCCTTCCCCATCTTTCCGCGACAGAGCGCAAGGAGCGTGTTGACAAGCCAGCCGCACCCCCTCTATGTGTCGCGCTCCCTTCCGGCCCCAACCGGACGGGGCCCAGGTGGCGGAATTGGTAGACGCGCTGGTTTCAGGTACCAGTGGTGAAAGCCGTGGAGGTTCGAGTCCTCTCCTGGGCACCATTTAAATCCTAACTATCTGATTTCTTTCGGTTTTTAGGTTTCAATCCCTCACCGGATTGAAGGTGAGGGCGAACTTCGTTCTCGGACTGTCCACCGAGCAGCTTGTGAGCCGAGCCCAAGGCGAGCCTGCGGGCGTCCGCAGCCTTGGTGTAGTGCTGCGCCATCTTGGCCGAACTCCACCCGAAGAGAGCCATCAGCTCGCGCTCGGTCGCGCTGTTCTCGGCGGCACGGGTCGCGCCGGCCTTCCGCAGGCCGTGAGCAGAGCCGGGGCATCCTGCCTCACGGCAAGCCTTCCGAAACCAGTTCCCGAAGCTCTCCTTCACGAACGGCTGTCGCCGCTCCGTGACAAGGAATGTCAGGTCGCCTGTGTCCGTCGCCTCGATGGCACGCGCCAACGGCGGCAGGACGGGAATGGTGACGACCGTGCCGGTCTTCTCAGTGCGGAAGGTGATGATGCCGTCCCGCACGTGCTGGCGCCCCAGGCGCACCACGTCGCCGCGCCGGAAGCCGGTATAGAGCAGCAGAGAGAGCGCGAGGTGCTCGCGCGTGCCCAGCGGCCACCGCGCCTCGAATCGCGCCACCTCGTCTTCCGTCCAGGTGTGGAAGCCGTCGTCGTCGTTCCGCCCCTTCAGGAGGCTCACGCCCTTGGTCGGGTCCACGGCCACCAGGCCGCCGTCACCGGCCGCCCAGGCGAAGAACCGCCGCATGGTCTTGAGGAAGTTGTTCGCCGCATGGGGCGAGGTCGCGCGCCGCTCCCGGCCGGCGAGGATCACGGCATGGGTAATCTTCGCCAGCGGCTCGGCGCCGGCGGTCGCAATCACCTTCTTGAAGATGTTCTCGCTCTGGCGTCGTGTCGCCTGCGACAGCGTGGCCCATGCGGAGCCACGCCGATAGAGGTCTATGCCCCATTCCAGCGAATGAGGCTTCTTGCCCTTGGCGGGCGCCGGAGTGCCTTCAAGCGCTGCCCTGTACTCCGCCCAGAACTCGGGCGTGTCGTATGGAGCGCGAATTCGGGTGCGAGGCCCATGCCCCCGCCGGACGTACCAGACGGTTTCGCCATGGCGCGTGCATTGACGGTGGAGGTGGGGAGGCCTCGGGCGGGGCATGGCTAAAGGATGATCTCGCGCTCGGGTTCGGCCGGCGGCGGGTTCTCGCCCGCTTCGGCGCCCAGCGGCGTAATCCGGATAGTGCCATCCGGCAGCACGTCAACACGGGCCTTGGCGCCCACCGCCGCGACGGCACGCAGCGCGCGGGCGATGTCGGCCTGTGTGACGCGCGCGGGGCTCCGGGGCATCGGAGGTCAGCCCTTCTTCTTCATGCGCGGAAGATCCTCGCGCGCGATCTCATAGGCGGACGTGCGCCCGCCGCAGCCGCTTTTGCTCACGGGCAGCACGCCCGCCTTCGCCATGCGCCGGACGGTCGCGCCGGACACGCCCAGCTCGTGGGCGATGCATTTCACCGTCTTGAGGGGCCGCGCGTCGGGTTTCATTGGAGGCGGCCCCCTTTCTTCCCACCCCAATCCCGTACCATTGCGGCAAAGGTTTTCCGGGACTGCGCCACCGTTTCACGATGGACCGCGCTCGCTTTCTCGAACGACTTTTCGAATTCCCGGATGCTTGCTTCGAGCTTCACAGTGGGGCGCTTTTCGTCGGATTTCATGGCACGCCTCACGAGATGGAGCCGAGATGGGTAAAGTCGCCTCCGAAGCCGGCGGCGCGAGCGCGCTGCTCGATCTCCCGCTTGAGAATGTTCAGATTGGAAAGGATGAGCTTTTCGCACTGATGATCGCATTCAGCGAGGCGAAAAGTCTCCCTCGAGCGGTTGCGGACCATCAAATCCGAAAGTGGGCCGACTGTTGGAAGCCACATTGCAGCATTGGATGTATGCATCAGTGCAGCGCCGAAGTGAATCTGACTTTCGGAGTTGTGTTGGATGCGGGGCCAAACCTCTTTGACGAGGCTTTTGCCCATAACGACGATGGCTGCCGCAATTTGCCTATTGAGACCGCCATCGCCCAAAGCTACGGCGAGCGCGGTCATCACCACGTCAGCCGTGCTGTATTCTGTCCAACCGACAGTTTCGCCCGGCTCTTCGATCATGATGGGAGCGTGTCCATAGCGGCACATGTTCTTGTAGGTGTGTGAGGAGATGCCGACAGAATCGAGAAATGTCGCACGACGCATTGGAGTGACCTAATTGGAGCGCGATAAATCCATATTGCATGTTTTGAACATGGAGTAAATGCGTTCCAATTTTTGACCCGTCCTTCTCACTCCTGCAACAGCAGATCGAGTGCATCCGGGTCCGCCAGCCCCCATTCGGCCGGATCTTCCTCAGCTTCGTCGGGGAGGAACGTGTTCTCGCCCAAGGCGCCCACGCCGCTCTCGGGCCAACCGAGGGTGGGTTCATCGTCCGCGTCGGGCTCAAGGTCCGTGTCCGGCTCAAGGTCCGGATCATCCTCCAGCTCATCGAGCAGAGCGAGCATGGTCTCTATGGCGGCTTCCATGCGGGCGCGCAGGCGCCCGCGCTCAATCATGGTGAAGTGTCGGGTGGCGCGTCGCATGGGCCACCTCCGCAAAGGCGCGCACGGGCGCGAGGATCGCGGGAAACTCCTGATCGGATGGCCCTTCCTCGCCGAATCCCATGGGGGAGGCGAGATGATCAAGATATGCGAGGAGACCAGCCGGGGTTGTGGGGACGGTCGCAAGGAGCCTGTGCAAGGCTTTGCCCTCTTGATCGCTCGCCTCTTCCACGCCTTTTTCGAGACGGCAGGCCGCTTCCACCGACTGCCAAAGCCGAGCGTGCTCCGCGATGGCGGCAAAGACCGGATCGGGCGCGCTGTGCGCAAAAGCCGGCGCTGCCAGCGCCGCGAGGCCGCCGCCCACCAGGGCGCGCCGGCCGATGGTCGGCAAGGGTGTGGAGACAAGGGTTTCCTGTTCGCGAACGTGGGTGCCCATGCGCGTGCTCCTGTGCTAGAACCACAATGGTTATTTTGCACATGTGGAGATAGCACAGTGTCCGGGCATGTGACAAGCGCACAGATACGGGGCGCCAGGGGGCTCTTGAACTGGTCCGTTCGCGAACTGTCCGAGAAGGCCGGGATCCATCGAAACACCATCACTAATTTCGAGACTGGCAAGTCGGGCGGAGACTCAGCCACATTGGAGCGACTGAAGACGGCGCTGGAGAGCGCTGGCGTGATCTTTGTTGCGGAGAATGGTGAAGGACCAGGTGTTCGGCTCAAGAAGGCTGTGCACACCGATGACACGAAAGTCGATGAAAATGCTCAATAGCGTCAACTACAATCGTAGTCATTTAGCGAAACAGGGAATGATTTCCGGGAGCCCTGACGGCCATCTGACGGTCGGCGACTTGCGCGATGCAATCGCAAACCTGCCAGACGACGCCGAAGTAATCTTCGGCCCCTGCCAGCATGGCGATACACTGCAATTCTATCGGTTTAAGATGCGCGGCGAGAAGCTGCTCTCGATCGAATTCGGGGCGTGATGCGAGGCGGGAAGGGGTCCGAAGTTGTCCGGACCCCTTGTCCTACTCAGTGCCGAACCTCAGAAAGCTGCACGCCAGCATAGCGCACGCAATCGGCGCCGGTCTTCTTCGCGACGCCGAGCCCCGGCAGGCGCCGACCGAACATGGTGCGCGACACCGGGACAATGCCGTTCGCCGCCGCCCACGCCACATAGTCGTTCCACACCACGGCTC
>JAEYXI010000081.1 GCA_023428515.1 Pseudomonadota bacterium
CAAGGTGGCGACATGGGCCAGTTCCTCCCGCGCCATGCGTTCGGCCGCCAGCCGCACCTCCGGTGTCGGTGCGTGGGCGGCGACATAGCTCCAGAAGATGAAGGCCCGCTCCTCGTTGCGCACCGCCGTCGAGAAGGCACGATAGGTGGTGATCAGCTCGGGCGCGATGGCGCCGGAATCTTCGTCGTCGAACATCTCCGTGCTTGCGATGGCCGCACTCTGATGGCCTATCTCCGCCGCCGCCGACCAATCCTCCACTTGGGCGAGGTGGCGGGTCTCTTCGGCGATCAGCCGCTCGAATACCCCGGCGAGTTCCGTGCGCCCGTGCCCGCGCATGCGGGCGGCGAGGTCTGTGTAACCGGCTATAGCCTCGCGCTCCATGGCGGCGGCGGTCGCGAGAAGTTCCGGCAAGGTGGTGATGGAGGGCGGTTCGGCCCGTAGTCGCGACATGATCCTTGATCCGGGCTCCAGCGATGTGTTGGCGCACTTTATTCGGACCGATGCTCGCCAGTTTGCGCGGGAGCAAACAGGCTCTCGACCACCGCTTTTAGTGTCCACACACCCCAAACAGACCGCATCGCGGCCTGCGGATGAAGTGGTCGCTATGCGTATGAATGCCCGCCCACCCTGCAACCGGCTTCAGACCTGCCGCCGGCTCATGGTGCTGCTGATCGCCCTGCTGGCATTGATGGCGCCCGGTGCCGAGGTAAGGGCGGCCGACAGTCTCGTCAGCTACCTCGCCAAGCTCACGCCGCAGGATCTGTTCAAGGGCGCGGACCGCTTTGGCGAGCCGGTCGGCGATCCGGCCATCATCCCGGTGTTCCAAGGGAGCGCGCTACTTGGCTACGCCTTTCTCAATACCGATTTCACCAGTGCCATCGGCTATTCCGGCAAGCCGATCCGCATCGTGGTCGGCATCGATGCCGCGGGCAAGGTGCATGGGCTGAAGCTTGTCGACCATCACGAGCCCATAGTGCTGATCGGCATTCCCGAGGCCAAGGTGCTGGCCTCGCTCAACGCGATCATCGGCAAGAATATGGCCCGCGTGGCCGCCGGCACGGAACGCCCGCCCCAGGTGGACATCGTGAGCGGCGCCACCGTCACCGTGCTGGTGATGGGCGATAGCGTGGTGCGCTCCGCCGTCCGGCTCATCCGCTCGGGGCGACTGGGCGGGGCGAGCGTCGCCACAAGCGTCTCGGAGCCCGAGCGGCGGCTCGATCCCGCTCAGATGCCGATCCGGAGCTGGGAAGATCTGGTCGGCGATGGCTCGGTGCGCGCGCTGCGTCTCAGCGTCGGCGAGGTATCGCAGGCTTTCCGCCAGGCGGGCCACCCTCTCGCCGCCGAGGCGCCGGAGACCGGTGATCCGGCCGCGAGCTTCATCGATCTGTATGTCGCGCCGGTCAGCGTGCCGGGAATCGGACGCAGCCTGCTTGGCGAGGAAGGCTACCAGCGCCTGCGCGCCCGGCTGGCGCCAGATCAGGCGGCAGTGCTGCTGGCGGGCAACGGCGCCTATTCGTTCAAGGGCTCGGGCTATGTGCGCGGCGGCATCTTCGATCGTGTCGAACTTCTTCAGGACGGACAGGGCGTGCGCTTCCGCGACCGCAACCATACCCGGCTGGCGGTGCTGGAAGCCGATGGGGCGCCCGCGCTGCGCGAGATTGCCCTGTTCACCGTGCCGTCCGACTT
Source organism: Pseudomonadota bacterium (assembly GCA_023428515.1). Next base: position 1,687 of record JAEYXI010000081.1, read on the forward strand.
CCACTTCGATGTGACGAGTCCTTTCGACATCCAGCTTCTGGTCCAGCGCAGCGACGGCCCGCGCGACAAGGCGGTGCTGCCTTACGAGCTCGGCTATTCGCTGCCGGAACGCTATCTCGCGCCATTGCCGCCTGCTACCGCAGCACCCGCGACTTCGGCCGGTGGTGGGCCGGTCGCCGACAGCTTCGAGGCCGCGGAACCGCTCTGGGTCAGCATCTGGCGCATGAACCGCGTCGCCATTGGCGTCACCCTGGCGGCGCTGCTCGTGCTGACCGCAATCTTCTTCTTCCAGGACTGGCTGGTCCAGCGTCCGAGGCTGTTCGGCTGGGTGCGGCGCTCCTATTTGCTGTTCACGCTGGTCTGGCTCGGCTGGTACGCCAACACCCAGCTATCCGTTGTCAACGTCCTGACATTCGTCAACTCGCTGATATCGGGCTTCAGCTGGGAGTTCTTCCTCTCCGCACCGCTGGTCTTCATCCTGTGGGGCGCGGTCGCGGCCGGGCTGCTGTTCTGGGGGCGTGGGCCGTTCTGCGGTTGGCTCTGCCCCTTCGGCGCGCTTCAGGAGCTTACCAATAATCTCGCGCGATGGCTGAAGGTGCCGCAGATCAAGGTGCCCTGGGCCCTGCATGAACGCCTGTGGCCGATCAAGTACGTCATCTTCCTCGGACTCCTCGGACTCTCGCTCTACTCGGTCGCCATGGCCGAGATCTATGCCGAGGTTGAGCCGTTCAAGACGGTAATCATCCTCAAATTCATGCGCGAATGGGGCTTCGTGCTGTTCGCCGTGGCGCTGCTCGCCGCCGGCCTGTTCATCGAGCGCTTCTATTGCCGCTATCTGTGCCCGCTCGGCGCGGCGCTCGCCATTCCCGGTCGCATCCGCATGTTCGAATGGTTGAAGCGCTGGCCGGAATGCGGCTCGCCCTGCCAGCGCTGCGCCAAGGAATGTCCGGTGCAGGCGATCCATCCCGAAGGGCAGATCAACGTCAATGAGTGCATCTACTGCATGCATTGCCAGGAACTGTACCGGGACGACCAGCGCTGCCCGCACATGATCCAGGTCCGGCTGAAGCGCGAGCGCTTCGAGGCGCGCAATACATCCGACGGTGCCGTTCCCGCTCCGCTCCGCAAGCCCGCGAAGGCACCGCCCGTTGCCGGGCCGGAGCGTCCGGCCGCCGAACCAGTTTCCACCACCTGACGTCGTCTGAAACAGGAGAAATTACCATGTCGGATCAAGAAGTGCCGGGGACCAGCCTGAACCGGCGTCAGTTGCTCGGCACCAGCGCGGCGGCCGCCGCCGCGGGAGTGTCGAGTCTTGGCGGCGGGTTGGCGCTGTCCTCCGTTCCTGCCCTCGCCCAGTCCAAGGCAGGTGGTCAGCGCTACGAGGTGAAGCCCGGCGAACTCGACGAGTACTATGTGTTCGTCTCGGGCGGCCATAGCGGCGAGTTGCGGGTGGTCGGCCTGCCGTCCATGCGCGAGCTAACCCGCATCCCGGTATTTAACCGCTGCAGTGCTACCGGGTGGGGCCAGACCAATGAGAGCCTTAAGGTGCTGACCGAAGGACTGCTTCCCCAGTCGCGCGCGTTCCTCGCCGACAGGGGCGGCAGCTACGTCAATGGCGACCAGCACCACCCCCACCCTTCCCAGACCGACGGCGCCGATAAGCAGGATGAAATCCTTGGAGTCGGCGTCGAACACGGTCTTCGGCACTGCCAGCGCGAGTACCATCAGCAGGCTGAGGA
>JAEYXI010000130.1 GCA_023428515.1 Pseudomonadota bacterium
TAGCCGTGCCGCTCAGCGAGAAGGGCATTGCCGTAACCGGCATTGAAATGTCGCCTGCGATGATTGCCCGGTTGCGGACGAAGTCCGACGAAGCGAAGATTCCGGTCGTTCTCGGTGACATGGCAACGACGGTTGCCCCTGGCAGCTATGCGCTCGTCTACCTCGTCTATAACACGATATCGAATTTGCTGACGCAGGCCGAGCAGGTCAGTTGCTTTCGCAATGCAGCCCGCCATCTGGTGCCCGGCGGTCGGTTCGTGATCGAGCTTTCGGTGCCGGAGCTGCGCAAGTTGCCCCCCGGTCAGCAAGCCGTCGTCTGGCGTTCGGAACCGAACTATATAGGCCTCGACACCTACGACGTACTGCGCCAGCGGATCGTGTCACACCATTTCAGATTTGGCGAAGGCCGAGAGGCCCGGATATTCCGTTCGCCTCATCGTTATATCTGGCCAGCGGAGTTGGACCTCATGGCCGAACTGGCCGGATTTGAGCTGGAGAGCCGGCATGAGGATTGGGTTGGCTCTCCCTTTACCGCCGAGTCGTCTTCCCACGTTTCGGTCTACCGCCTTAGGGATCGCTAACCCTTCAAAACGATAGGGGCCGCCCGGGCAACAGGCCGCGCGCCTCAACGCCGGCGCTCGACGAAATGCTGCTTCAGCCGGTCGATATCCACTTGCGACCAGTCCTGGACGTCGGTCACTTCGAGCCAGGCGTCGATGTAATGCTCGGCGGCAAAGACGTGGCCGTAGCCGATCGGCGAGGTGGTGGCGAGCGCCACGTCGAGCGTCAGCTGCAGGAACGTCACGACAGGATACCAGCGCAGCTCCGGCGACACGTCGGGTCCACGCGGCTGCTGCATCCATGAAGGCTCGCGATAGATGGAGGGGATCTCGTAGAAGGTGATCGGATCGCTCGCATATTGCAGGTAGACGATGCGCATCGGTCCCCACTGCGCGCCGGGGATTGCGAGTGCGTTCTTTTGAGCCGTGAAGCGGATATAGGAGCCGTCGCGGAAGCGCGGCAGCCAGCTCGGCGTACCTTCGTTGCGATCCGCCGTCACGGCGTTCCAGATGCGGCTCGGGAAGGGCGGTCCGCTCCACAGCGCGCCCTGGTAGGGATCGCCGAGCACCTCGAACAGTTCGTTGGAGAGCTCGGAACTCAGTGCGCCGAGGCTCAGGCCGTAGAGATAGAGTTTCGGCCGCGTCTCCTTCGGCAGCGTGCGCCAGTAACCGTAGACTTCACGAAACAGCGCTCGAGCCTGGTCTGCTCCGTATCCGGGCTCGACCAGCAGCGACATCCAGCTCGCCAAATAGGAATATTGCGCGGCGACGCTGGCGATGTCGCCGTGATGGAGGAATTCGACGGGATCGATGCCCTGTTCGTCGACCCAGCCGGTTCCGGTGGGCGTGATGATGAGCAGCACCTTGCGATCAAAACCGCCGATACGCTTCAACTCGGCAAGCGCGAGTTTTGCCCGATCTTCCGGGGTGCTGCCTGATTGCAGGCCGACATAGACGCGCAACGGCTCGATCGCCGGCTTTCCGGTGACCGCCGAGATCTCGGCCGCACTTGGTCCGATGCCGATATACGACCGTCCCATGCGGCCAAGATCCTGCCAGCTGACCAGTGACGCAGCGCTACCGGTCTTGTCGGGATCGGTGGGCTGGCTGGTTTCGGGCGGCGTCAGCTCGTCCAACTGGCGGAAGGAGCTGTCGGCAACGCGCAGCGCCGCGCGGAAGATGAGACCGTCCGCCAATGACCAGAACAGCAGGACCGCGATCATGGTGCCGACTACATAGGAGATGCGTGTCGGCACGAAACGACGGAGCTGCTCGGAAACGAAGACAAGGGTGATCTTGAAGAGGCGAGCAAGCGCGATCAGGAAGACGAACGTCACGATGGCGATGGCGCCGACCTGGAACGGGTGAGCCGTATCCACCGGTTCAAGGCCCATGAGGGTGCGGATGGAATTCTGCCATTCGGAGGCTCGCCAGAGAAAGGCGAAGACAACCGCCGCGCAGAGGCCGATGCTGGCAAGCTTGGATGCGCGCAGGAAACCCGATCGGGGTTCGGGCAATTCCAGATAAAGCCAGAGCCAGCGCCAGAAGAAGCCGATGCCATAGCCGACGGCTGCCGAGCAGCCCGAAAGTACGCCCTGCGTGAGATAGTCGCGCGGGATCAGCGTCGGGGTCAGTGACGCCGCGAAAAAGAGCGTCGCAAGCAGCAGCCCAGCCAGCGAGAAGGATTGCAGATAGTTGACCGTCCAGCGCCGAACCATGGAGACCTGCAAATTGTTGTTACGCAGCCCTTGTAACCCGGCCGTGCAATGTGTGACAGCGCGATCGGGAAGCAATCGAGAGGCTTTGACAGCGTGGCGCGCGCCTGCTCAAAAGCTGCATGTCGAAAATCCTCGCGCTCGTCATCGTCGCCATGATGATCATCCAACTGATCAAGCCGCTCGGCCTGCCGGGGCTGAAACAGCGTCGCGACTTCTGGAAGCTGGCGGTGGCGGCCATGGTCGCCATCTCGCTGACGGTCCTGCTCAGCCACGGGCGGTGAGTATAAAGCCCCGCCGAAGCGGGGCTTTTTTCAGAACAAAACCGTATCAGGCGGTTTCTCGTGACGATGCCTACGCGGCTGCCTTGACGCTGGATGCGTCGAAAATGCTGTCGATCGCCGAAGCCAGCGCTGCGTTGAATTGCTCATCGCTCTGGCTCGCCGAGAGGCCCTCGGTCAATGCGCGCGAGAAGCTGGCGATCATGCCGACATTGTGCTTCAGCTTTTCATTCGCGTCGTCGCGGGAATAGCCGCCTGAAAGAGCGACCACGCGCATGACGCGCGGATCGTCGATCAGCGGCTTGTAGAGATTGGCTTTCGTGGGCAGCGTCAGCTTCAGCATGACCTGCTTGCCTTCAGGCACGTCGTCCAGGTGCTTCTTGATCTCGGCGAGCAGAATGTCCTCGGCCGCCGCCTTGTCCGGGATCGAAATCGTGACTTCCGGCTCGATGATCGGGACGAGGCCATGCGACAGGATCTGCTTGCCGACCTCGAACTGCTGGTCGACGACGGAAGCGATGCCCTTCGCATTCGCCGCGTCGATCACCGAACGCATCTTGGTGCCGAATATTCCCTTCGCCACGGCGCGCTTCAGGAGCGTATCGAGATCCGGCATCGGCTTCATCAGCTTGACGCCGTCCTTCTCGTCCGCCAGCCCCTTGTCGACCTTCAGGAAGGGCACCACGTGACGTTTTTCCCAGAGATATTGCGCCGTCGGAATGCCGTCGATGTCGCGGTCCATGGTCTGCTCGAACAGGATGGCGCCCATCACCTTGTCGCCGGTGAAGGCGGGAGACTTGATGATCCGCGCGCGCATCTGGTGGACCAGGTCGAACATCTGAGCTTCGCTCGACCAGGCGCTTTCGTCGACGCCGTAGAGCTTCAGTGCTTTCGGTGTGGAACCACCCGACTGATCGAGCGCGGCAATGAAGCCGTCCTTTTTCGCGGCTTGCGCGGCCATTTCCTTGTTCATCTATTTCTCCTCGGTCCAGCGATTTCCGGAACTCAATACGTCACCCCGCCTTCCAACGCCACCATGCCGCCGCCACGCCCGCCGAACTCAATCGATTCAATTGGAAGCGTCTGCCCTACTTGTGCTTAAGCACCTCGACGCCGGGAAGTTCCTTGCCTTCCATCCATTCGAGGAAGGCGCCGCCGGCGGTCGAGACATAGGTGAAGTCGTCGGCGACATTGGCATGGTTGAGCGCTGCCACCGTGTCGCCGCCGCCGGCGACGGACAGGAGTTCGTCCGCCTTGGTGCGCTTGGCGGCATGTTTTGCCACCGTGACCGTCGCCTTGTCGAAGGGGGCGATCTCGAAGGCGCCGAGCGGGCCGTTCCAGACCAGCGTCGCGGCACGGTCGATCCAGGCATTGACGGCTTCCACCGACTTCGGCCCGACGTCGAGGATCATGGCGTCGCCGGGCACGTTCTCGATGCCGACCGTCTCGTTCGCCGCCCCGGCCTTGAAT
>JAEYXI010000139.1 GCA_023428515.1 Pseudomonadota bacterium
CATAGCGGTCGCCGACCTTGGTGCGGTGCAGTTCCAGCCCGATGCCGGAGAGGAAGCGTTCGAGGCCGAGATTCGACATGACCGTCGCCGCCACAGCTCCGCCGGCGAGCTTGCCCGACTTGTGCCAGGCTTCCGCCACCAGCGCCATGATCTGGTCGCCGTCGATGATCTCGCCGTTCTCGTCCACGATGACGACGCGGTCAGCGTCGCCGTCGAGCGCAATACCGATGTCGGCGCGTACCTCGTGCACCTTCTTCGACAGGCCCTCCGGATGGGTCGAGCCGCACTCATCGTTGATGTTGAAGCCGTTCGGCTCGACATTGATCGAAACGACATCCGCGCCGAGTTCCCACAACGCCTCGGGGGCAACCTTGTAGGCCGCGCCGTTGGCGCAGTCGACGACGACACGCAGGCCCGCCAGCGACATCGACTTCGGCAGTGTCCGCTTGGCGAACTCGATATAGCGGTCATGCACACCGTCGATGCGCTTGGCGCGGCCGAGCGCCTCGGAATCGGCAAGCGTCATGTCGACGCCGCCTTCAAGCATCGCCTCAATGCGCCCCTCGATCTCGTCAGAGAGCTTGAAACCATCCGGCCCGAACAGCTTGATGCCGTTGTCGAAATAGGGATTGTGCGAAGCCGAGATCATCACGCCCATATCGGCGCGCAGCGAGCGCGCCAGCATGGCGACCGCCGGGGTCGGGATTGGTCCAAGCAGGAACACGTCCATGCCGGCAGCCGTGAGGCCGGCCACCATCGCGTTTTCGATCATGTAGCCGGACAGGCGCGTGTCCTTGCCGAGCACGACCCGGTGGCGGTGATTACCGCGCTGGAAGGAAAGGCCGGCAGCCATGCCGACCTTCATCGCCACTTCGGCTGTCATCGGAAATGTGTTTGCTTTGCCGCGGATGCCGTCCGTGCCGAAATATTTGCCACTCATCTTTGTTCGTCCCCGAAAAGCTTGGCGCTTGCTACCCTCTTTGGCGCGGTTTCTGCCATAGAAAGGGAAACGCCACGCATCACATTTGGTGAGTTTATGTTACGAACCCTTCGAAATCATTGTCGTTTTGCGCGATTGGTAAAAATCGCCGGCTGCATGGAATAAGCGGCAATCTCTCCCGTTCTTCAGGCCGCACCGGAGCTTGCCATCTTGGATGTGGGCTTCGGCAGCAGAACCTGAAAGGAGAGTGTTATGTCGGACAGGATTCTTGACAAGTCAGACAATCGGACGAACCCCGGGAAGGATATGAGCCGCCGCCGCATGCTGGCGCTGCTCGGCATCACCGGAGCGGCAGCCTATGCCACACCCACCCTGCTTTCGCTCGACCAGGCCAGGGCCTCCGGTGGCAGCGGCGGATCGGGCGGCGGCAGCGGCGGCTCCGGCGGTGGTGGTGGCCGCGGCGGCAGAGGCAGCGGCGGTTCAGGCGGGCGTGGTTCCCGTGGTTCGCGCGGCTCCGGCAGGCGCGGACGCCGTAGGTCGATCAAGGCCAGCAAGATCTTTCGCCCCATCCGCCGCATCTTCAGCTGATCGGGACTGCCGGACCGTCCTCGCGGGCGGTACGGCAGGGACCAGCCTATCTCCAACAGATTCCCTATGCCTGCTCTTTTCCCAAAAGGCCTGGAAAGGCCGCTCGTTTTTGCACCTGGCGCGGTCCATCTCGCCGAGTTGCTGAGGTCGGTCCTGATCGGCTGGCCCATGCGGCTCGAAAGAGGCTCTTCGTCGGACGCGCTTCTGCGGATATCCCCGGAGGGCAACGAGATCGTCATCGAGCGTCCCGAGGACGGCGCAATCTTCCGCGAGCCTACTGCCGTCAGCGCCGTCTGTTCGCTTATCGTCGAAATCGTCGATGCGTTGGCGGCAGCTACGCCCGACCTAGTATGCCTGCACGCTGCGGCAGCAGAATTCAACGGACGGCTGGTGCTCTTCCCGGCATCGCACCGCGCCGGCAAAAGCACGCTGATGGCAAGGCTTTCGGCCAGCGGACTGCGTGTTTTCGCCGACGATATCATGCCTTTTGATCTCGCCGCCGGCCAAGCCGTCTCCACGGGCTGCCTGCCGCGGCTGCGACTGCCGCTTCCCCGCAGCGCAAGCCGTACGTTCAAGAACCAGGTGCGTAACCGGACGGTGCTGAGTGACGGCTATTACGCCTACCTTTCCGCGCCCGAGGGCGCGGAAGTCCGTTTCGGCGAGCGCCTGCCGCTCGGCGCCGTCGTCCTGCTTGAACGCAGCGACCGGCCCGTAGAGGTGCGACTGGAGCCGGCCCCGCTCAACAAGGCGCTGCTGGAGATCTTGATGCGCAACACGCGCGGCGACCGCAATGCGCAGCTGCTCCTGTCTACTTTCGTCGCGATCATCCGCGACGTTCCCGTGCAACGCCTCATCTATTCGGATCTGGAGGATGCGGTCCGCTGCCTCAACGCAGCGTTTGCAGAACGGACGCCTCTCCCCCGGATCAGGAAACCGGGCAGCGGGGAACCTCGCAGCAGAGCGTCCGAAACCTCCGCCGACCCGACGGCAAA
>JAEYXI010000174.1 GCA_023428515.1 Pseudomonadota bacterium
AGCATGACGATCGCCAGCATCAGCCTTTTCCGGCAGTGGCAGCCGTTTCGCGACGGCACTTATCGCTGTTCGGGAGGGCGCAGCGCGGAAGGTTTTGACTCGACCATCGTCGAAATTGTCGCTCGCGATGGAACTGCCGGCTATGGCGAGATGGCGCCGCTCGGCAGCTTTTATGATCCGGCCTTCGCCGAGGGTGCGCGTGCCGCGATGCGCGAGCTGGCACCAAAGCTCATCGGCGAGAAGGCGGCGGGGATCGATGCCATCAACCGGCGCATGGACCTGCTGTTGAAGGGGCACCCATACGCCAAGTCCGCGATCGACATGGCGCTGTGGGACCTCGCCGGCAGACGGAGCGGGCTCTCATTGGCCACCATGACCGGCGGCGCCGAAGGGGAGGACGTACCGCTCTATCGCTCGCTGGCGCAAGAGGCGCCCGAGGCCATGGCTGCGCGCGCCGGCAAATATATTGCCGAGGGCTACCGCCGCCTGCAAGTGAAGGTCGGCCTCGACGTTCGCGAGGATATCGAGCGGCTGGAGGCGGTGTGCGCCGCCGTCCCGCTGGACACTGTGCTGTTCTGCGATGCCAATGGCAGCTGGGGCACGGCGGAGACGCGGCAGTTTCTCTCCGCGACGCGCTCGATCGACTATGCGCTCGAGCAACCTTGCGCGACCTACGAGGAGAACCTCGCGATCCGCCAGGTGTGCGACCGGCCGCTGGTCCTCGATGAGACGATCGACGGCGTCGATGCGCTCCTGCGTGCGCTTGCGGACTCACTGGTCGACGGGATCACCATCAAGCTCGCGCGTGTCGGCGGCCTGACAAAGGCGCGGCTGATCCGCGACATTGCCATCGCGCGCAACCTGAAGATCACCATCGAGGACACCGGCGGTGCCGAGATCGATACGGCGGCTTATGCGGGATTGCTGCTCTCGACGCCGGAAGGTCTGAGGCAGCACACGGTCGACTTCCACAACTGGGTGATAGTGTCGAACGCCCGCGCCGACTTCCGGATCGCAAGTGGCCGGATGAGCCTGCCGGACGGGCCAGGCCTTGGCGTCGAAGTCGACAAGGTGGCGCTGGGGGAGGCGATTTTCGCCTGCTCGGCTTGAGTCCGTAGGCCTCAGAAGAACGCCTGCAGCCCGGTCTGAGCACGTCCGAGGATCAGCGCATGAACGTCATGCGTGCCCTCGTAGGTGTTGACCGTCTCGAGGTTCTGGGCATGGCGCATCACGTGATACTCGATCTGGATGCCGTTGCCGCCGTGCATGTCGCGCGCCTGGCGGGCGATATCGAGCGCCTTGCCGCAATTGTTGCGCTTGACGATCGAGATCATCTCCGGCGCGAATTTGCCCTCGTCCATCAGCCGGCCGACGCGCAACGAGCCCTGCAGGCCGAGCGCGATCTCCGTCTGCATGTCGGCAAGCTTCTTCTGGAAGAGCTGGGTCTGCGCCAACGGCTTGCCGAACTGCTTGCGGTCGAGCCCATATTGCCGCGCGCGGTGCCAGCAATCCTCGGCGGCACCCATTGCGCCCCAGGAGATGCCGTAGCGAGCCCGGTTGAGGCAGCCGAACGGCCCCTTCAAACCGGAGACGTTGGGCAGCAGAGCTTCCTCACCGACTTCGACACCGTCCATCACGATCTCGCCGGTGATCGAGGCGCGCAGTGAGAGCTTGCCGCCGATCTTCGGCGCCGACAGGCCCTTCATGCCCTTTTCCAGCACGAAGCCACGGATCTGGTTGTCATGCGCGGCCGATTTCGCCCACACGACGAACACGTCGGCGATGGGCGCGTTGGAAATCCACATCTTGGAGCCCGTCAGCCTGTAGCCGCCGGCGGTCTTCTCGGCGCGGGTCTTCATGCCGCCCGGATCGGAGCCGGCATCAGGCTCGGTCAGGCCGAAACAGCCGATCCATTCGCCGCTGGCGAGCTTGGGCAGGTACTTCTTGCGCTGCTCCTCGGAACCGTAGGCGTGGATCGGGTACATGACGAGGGAGGATTGCACCGACATCATCGAGCGGTAGCCGCTGTCGATGCGTTCGACCTCGCGCGCGACCAACCCGTAGGTGACGTAACTGGAGCCGAGCCCGCCATATTCTTCCGGAACGGTGATGCCGAGCAGGCCGGCTTCGCCCATCTCTCGGAAGATAGCCGGATCGGTCAGTTCCTCGAGGTAGGCCTCCTGGACACGCGGCGCGAGCTTGTCGGCGGCAAAGCTGGCGGCTGCGTCGCGCACCATGCGCTCGTCCTCGGTCAACTGATCTTCGATCAGGAAAGGATCGTCCCAGACGAAATTCGAGGCTGCGACCTTGCGTTCCATGTTCATGACGGTGTCCGTTGCGGTTCGTGAGCCGATCCTAGACCCAAACGCCTGCAACGGGAATTGCGCTGCGCTGGGTCGACGGCGCAGATCGCATAAATGCAGGCGAAATGCAAAACGGGCCGATAACCATTCCTTCGGAATTGGCTGTGGCAAGGGCTCTACACCGTTCGGGTTACGCGGCGCGTTAACCATTATCCTGCCAAGGGTCGGTGTATGGAAGCAGCAGTCAGTCGTCCCAGGCAACCGTTCCAGCAGCAATCCGCCAACGCGGGTTCCAGGAAGCTGATTGTGCTGATCAAGAGCGCCTACTGGATTGCGCTTTTGATTATCGCCGCCATAACCATGGCATCCTTCATCCTGTTGCAGCAAATGATGGCGGCCCAGCAGCGCGACAACGCGCTATTGACGCTGGCGAGCGCACAGAAGGCGCTGTCCCAGCGCGTGGTGCTCCTCGCCAGCACGCTTGACGACGCAGCCCGCAAGGACCAGCCGCCGCTTGTCGCCTCGCTGAGAAAGGCAGTCGCGGAGTTCGAGACCAACTACGACATCCTGTTGGAGCGGACGGATGTCGATGCCCTTGCGAAACCAGGTGCCGATCCGAAATCCATCGAAGGCATATTCTTCGGCAAGCCGTATCACCTTGATCTTTTCTCGACGGAGCTTGCGGCGAACGGCTGGCGTTTCATCTCGGCGCTGGAAACCTAACTCGGTGTACCCGGCGCCGACTATCGCGCCGGAAAGGAGACGGCGGTACTCGACCAGAC
>JAEYXI010000324.1 GCA_023428515.1 Pseudomonadota bacterium
GGTCCGGATGGGCGTCCGGGCCGGTGCAGATGGCCGCCGAGATGGCAGCAAGGTTGGAAGTCAGCGCGCCGAACGGCGCGGTGACGAGCGAGACGAGGCCGGTGACCGCGATCAGCGGGCCGGGCTCGGGGTGGTAGCCGGCGGCGCGCAGCACGGCGAGGCCGGAGAGGTTCTGCGACGCCATCGTCACCAGATACAGGGGCAGAGCGAGGCTGACCGCCGCGGACAGTGAGAAGTCGGGCACGATCAGCGTCAGCGTGGACAGTTCGGGTGTGGGCAGGCCGCCGACCCGGCCGGTGAGGAAGGCCATGAGCCCGCCTCCGAGGAGCACGGCGAGCACTGAGAGCGCGGGATTGAACAGGCGGAAGACGAAGAAGGCGGCGATCAAGGGCAGGATGAGCCACGGATCGGTCGGGATTGTCTTCACCGCGTTGACGGCGAAGGTGACGACGATGCCGGCGAGCATGCCCGAGGCCACGGACGCAGGGATCTTCGAGATCAGACGGGTCAGCGGGCGGAACAGGCCGGTGGCGACGAGCAGGAGGGCGGTAATGATGAAGGCGGCGACCGCCTCCTCGACCGTGAAGCCGCCGGATGCCCCGATGAGGGCAGCACCCGGCGTCGACCAGGCGCTGATGACAGGCATCTTCGTGCGCCAGGACAGATAGAGGGTTTCCACCGCCATGGCGAGGCAGAGCGCGGTGACGGCGCTCGCCGTCTGGGCCTGGGTCGCGCCGACCGCGTCGGACGCGGCGATGATCAGCGCCAGCGTGCCGCCGAAGCCAACGATGGCGGCCACGAAGGCCGAAACGGGGATCGAAACGCGCATGGGGAGAGCCGCCGCGGAAGGAACGGGTTTTCTAGCGGCAGTATCTGGCGCCAGGCAAGCCGGCCTGCCGTGGGCCAGGGTTCAGGATTTGGGAACCTCGGCCTGGGCGATGACGCTTTCCACCGAGCGGACGAGAAGATCGAGATCCTCGGGGCGGGACAGGCGATGGTCCCCGTCGGGGACGAGGGAAAGCGTCATGTCGTCGGCGGGCAGGAGGCTGACGAGCTTCAGCGCGTGGGTGTGCGGCACGTCGGGGTCGGCCATGCCTTGCAGGATGTGCACGGGGCAATGCGTGTCGATCGGGCCGGTCATGACCAGATTCTGCCGTCCGTCCTCGATGAGGGCGCGGGTGTAGATGTTGGGCTCGGGCGAATATTCGGATTTCTACTCGAAATAGCCCTTTTCGGCCAGCTCGCGCTTCTGCTTCTTGGTCAGCGCCGGCTCGATGAGCTCGGCGGTGAAATCCGGCGCGGGGGCGAGCAAGACGAGGCCGGCGATGCGGTCGCCCTCGCCCGCCTTGCTGAGTTCCTGGATCAGGCGCAGCGCGACCCAGCCGCCCATCGAGGAGCCGACCAGGACCTGCGGGCCGTCGGTCAGGCGCCGGAAGGCGGCGAGGCTCTCGCCCAGCCATTGCGAGATGGTGCCTTCGGCGAAGACGCCGCCGGATTCGCCATGGCCGGAATAGTCGAAGCGCAGGAAGGCGCGGTCTGTGCGTTCGGCCCAGGCCGACAGCGTCTCGGCCTTGGTGCCCAGCATGTCCGACCGGTAGCCGCCGAGCCAGACGACGCCGGGCGCTGCGCCTTCCACGCGGCGGTAGGCGATCTTCGTGCCGTCATGGTCGAAATAGGATGCGTCTGCCATCAAGAGGATTCCGTTTCGAGTATCAGCGCGGGCGACGCTATCCGCCGTTGACGAAGGCGAGGATGAGTTGGTGGACGTTGCCGCCCTCGTTCAGCTCGACGCGGTCGAAGTCGCGGCTCTTCTGCCGCTGCGCCTGCGATATCTGGGCCAAGCGCTCCTGTATGCGCGCCCTGATCTTCTTGCAGTTCGGATCGTCGGGCACCGACAGGCCGACGGTGAAGGCCTCGATCTCCCTGACCATGGCAACGATCATCTCGCCGTGCACAAGCTCGTGCTTGCGCACGCCGTCGATGAAGACCTTCCAGTTGCGGGCGATCGGTTCCGGCAGTTTTTCCGATGGTTTCGGCAAATGGTAACTGATGATCAGCTTCGGACGCGCTGTCACTAGCGTGCAGGCGCCGTCCGGCTGGGGTTGGTAGTCGCGCTGCCAGGTCAGCTTGAAGTTGGTGAAAGCGATGGCGCGGCCTATGCCGGCCTTCGGCCCGCGCTCGCCGATCGAGGCGTAGATATCGGGGCCGGTCCTGCCTGACACAGAGTAAGGCACGTCCTTCTCGACAGGCTTCCAGTCCGCATGAGCAGCGGCCGGAAACACGACGAGGCAGGCCGCCAGAAGGCAATAGCGCGTGCGAAAGGCCACGCGCTACTTCGCCCTGGAGAAGGCGAGCCAGAGGCCGCCGCCGATGAGGAATCCGCCGCTGATGCGCGAGAGCAGCCGGACACGATGGGCGGACAGCATGCTGCCGGCGCGGCCGGCGACAAGAGCGTAGGCGGAGTCCGAGAAGGCGGCGAAGATGAGCGCGGTGACGCCCATCACGGCGATCTGGAGAGCGTAATTGCCCTGGGGATCGATGAATTGCGGGAAGAAGGCGCCGAAGAAGATCAATGTCTTCGGGTTGCTGACGGCGACGAGGAAGCCTTGCAGGAAGAAACCGCCGCGTGGGCGCACTGCCACCTCGCCAGGTGCGAGTTTGCCGCTGGAGCGGATCATCTGAAAACCCATCCAGATGAGATAGGCGGCTCCCAGCAGCCGCAGCAGCTCGAACCAGTGGCCCATCGCCTCGATGACGGTGGTGAGGCCTATGCCGGCGATCACGATCATCAGCGCGATGCCCGCCTGGGTGCCGGCGACATTGGCGAGGCCGGCACGCACGCCATGGCGCATCGAGGACGCGATGATCAAGGTGACGGTCGGCCCCGGCACCATGATGATGACGATGCAGGCGGCGAGATAGGCTGCGTAGAGTTCGAGCGACATTCTTCCCTCCGAACAAGGAGGCGCATGATGCATTGCGGGCCGGATATGTCCAGACGGCGATGTCCGGATTGGCAGAGCTCAGCCTTTCGCCAGCGCCTCGTCCACGTCCTTCGCATGCGGGATGGCAGGCTGCGCGCCGGGGTTCAGGCAGGCGAGCGAGCCGGCAGCGGCGGCGCGGCGGAGCGCCTGTTCGAGCGGCAGGCCGGCGGCGAGCCCGGCACCAAGATAGCCGCAGAAAGTGTCGCCGGCGCCGACGGTGTCGACCGGCTCGACCTTCAAGGCGGGAACCGACAGTTCACCGTCGGGCGAGGAGGCGATGACGCCTTCCGCGCCGAGCGTCACGATGACCGTGCGGCCGGTCTTTTCAGAAAAGTCCGCCATACGCGCCTTGCGGTCTGCGCCCTTGAGTTTCAGCGCGTCGGCATAAAGATCGAATTCGGTCTCGTTACTGACGACATAGTCGGCCTTGGCGAGGAGTTCGGCCGCCTCGGCGCGGAAGGGGGCGGTGTTGAGTACGGTCGTCGCGCCGGCCTCGGTCGCGGCGGCGAACGCGGCATCCACCGTGGCGAGCGGGATCTCGTGCTGCATGAGCACTATCTCGCCCTTGGCGAAGCGAGCCTTGGTCAGGTCGCCTGACAGCACCGTGTCGTTGGCGCCTGGAGCGACGACGATGACGTTCTCGCCCTTGCCGTCGACGAAGATCAGCGCGATGCCGGTCGCCGCCGCGGCTTCGCGGACGCCGGAGAGATCGACTTTGCCCTCCTTGAGGCAGGCGAGCGCTTCGGTCGCAAACCCGTCCTTGCCGACGGCGCCGATCATGCGCACCTTGCCGCCGGCGCGGGCGGCGGCAAGCGCCTGGTTGGCGCCCTTGCCGCCGGGTGCGGTGCTGAAGCCGCCGCTGCGCAGCGTCTCGCCGGGCGCCGGCAGGCGCTCGACGGTGGCGATAAGGTCAAGATTGATGGAGCCGACGACAGTGATCAAGAAAAAGCCTCCCGAAAATCGCGGCAGGCTAGCGGCTTTGCCCGACAAGTAAAATAGCTACGCGGCAGGCATCGCGGATTCGGCGTGCTGGCCCGATCCGCAGCGGCCGGCGGCATCTATAGGATCGCTTATCCGATTCGCCCGGGATCGGCCGAACAATAAGGAAGCCGGCCGATGCGCCCGCCTCATCTGCTGCTTGCGCTGATCGTCGTCGCCATCTGGGGCGTGAACTTCGCCATTATCGAGATCGGCCTGCGCGAGGTCTCGCCCCTGGCGCTCGGGGTCTGGCGCTTCGCGCTGGCGATCTTCCCCTGGATCTTCTTCGTGAAGCGGCCGCAAGTGCCGATGCGGCTCGTCGCGCTCTACGGGCTGCTGATTTTCGCCATGCAGTTCGGCTTCCTGTTCACCGGCATGAAGCTCGGCATGAGCGCCGGCCTCTCCTCGCTCATCCTGCAATTGCAGGTGTTCTTCACCATAGGCCTGTCGGTGCTGCTGCTCGGCGAGCGCCCGGCCATCTGGCAGCTTGGAGGCGCAGTGCTCGCCTTTGCAGGCGTCGGCGTCGTCGCGCTGAATGTTGGCGGCGACGTCACGCTGGTCGGGCTCGCCCTGCTGGTCGCGGCGGCGGCCTCCTGGGGCAGCGGCAACGTCGTGTCGAAGCTGATCTCGCGGCAAGCGGCCATGGCGAGCATGCTTGGCCTGGTCGTCTGGGGCAGCCTGTTCGCGCTGCCACCCCTCGCGGCCGTCGCACTGCTCGTCGACCGCGAGGCGTTCCTGGCGAGCTTCGTCGGCCTCGACTGGGTCTCGCTCGGATCGATCGCCTACATCGTCTACCTGTCGACGCTGTTCTGCTTCGCGGCATGGAGCACGCTGCTCGGCCGCTATCCGGTCTCGACGGTCGCGCCTTTCACATTGCTGGTGCCGGTGTTCGGGTTCCTCGGCTCGGCAGTCCTGCTCGGCGAGCCGCTGCAGGACTGGAAGCTCGCGGCGTCCGGACTCGTCGTCGCGGGCCTCTGCCTCAACCTGTTCGGCCCACGCCTGTTCAGTTCGCGGAGTCGTTGAGCTGGCCGGCCTCCCAGCCGAGGATAGCGCGCTTGCGCGTCAGGCCCCAGTGATAGCCGGTCAGCGCGCCCGATTTACCGAGCGCCCGGTGGCAGGGCACTACGAAGGAGATCGGGTTGGCGCCGTTGGCGGCGCCGACGGCGCGGCTCGCGGTGGGGCAGCCGATCTCGGCGGCGATCGAGGAATAGCTGCGCGCCTTGCCCATCGGAATGCGCAGCAGGGCCTGCCAGACGCGCACCTGGAAGTCGGTGCCGATCATCACGACGTGCAGCGGCTGGTCTGATCGCCAGCGCGAGGGGTCGAAGATACGCGCGGCATAGGGGCCGGTCGCGCCCATGTCGTCGACATAGGTGGCGTTCGGCCAGCGGCCAGACATGTCCGCGAAGGCGTTGCGCTCCTCGCCAGCGTCGGTGAAGGCGAGGCCGGCAAGGCCGCGATCGGTGACCATGATCAGCGCCATGCCGAAAGGCGAGATGTGATAGCCGTAGCGGATAACCAGGCCCGCTCCGCGGGTCTTGTAATCGCCGGGCGACATCGCCTCATGGGTGACGAACAGGTCATGCAGGCGGCCGGGGCCGGACATTCCGAGCTCGAAGGAGGTTTCCAAAAGCGGCATGCCGCTGTCGAGCAGCCTTCGCGCGTGGTCGAGCGTGACGGCCTGGAGAAAAGCCTTCGGCGACAGGCCGGCCCAGCGGGTGAAGAGCTTTTGCAACGCGGTCGGCGTCGAGCCGACGTCCTCGGCCAGCGTCTCCAGCGAAGGCTGGTCGCGGTAGTCTAGGCTGATCTTCTCGATGACGCGGCGGACGGTCTCGTAGTCGCTGCCGTCAGGCGTGATGTCGTGCTGGAGAACAGGCGCTATCGGCATGTGGGCATTCATAGGCATCAGGGCGTTCATGGCAATGTCTCCTTGGCCCCGAATATCGTGCTTCCTGACGGCTGCAGCCACCCGAAACTTGCCCATATGCAACGCGACCCCAAATATCCCGGCGAGCAAAACGGACGATTGCGATGGGCGAGAAAGTTCACCTGACCAAGGAGAAGGAGACCTTGCTGATCACGCTCTACGGCAAGGCGCTGGAGAGCCGGCATGCCGATTCGCTGCTCAAGGACCGTTTTGCCGCCGAGGCGGTCGGGAAGATCGACTACGACTTCGCCAAGCTGAAGGTGGACGACAATCTGGGCGCAGGACTGGCGATCCGGGCAAAAACGCTGGACGACTGGGTGCGGGCCTTCATCGCCAGGGAGCCCAAGGCAATCCTGCTGCACCTCGGCTGCGGCCTGGATACGAGAGTTTTCCGCATCGACCCGCCTGACGGCATCGAATGGTTCGACGTGGACTATCCTGAAGTGATCGAGCTTCGCCGGAAACTCTATCCGGCGCGCGACCGCTACCACATGATCGCATCCTCGGTGACGGACCCCGACTGGCTGAACGCGGTTCCGCGCGACCGTCCGGCCATGATCGTCGCGGAAGGACTGACACCTTACCTGCCGGCCGAAGAGGGGCCGCGACTGTTTGGGCGTCTCGTTCGGCATTTCCC
This sequence comes from Pseudomonadota bacterium, assembly GCA_023428515.1. The sequence continues at coordinate 6,527 of JAEYXI010000324.1, forward strand.
CGGCGGGGAGATCATCTGCGACGCCTATAGCAGCCTCGGGCTGAAGTTGGTCGCGCTCAGCCCGTCCTGCCGCGCCACCGGCGCGGAATTGCACTGGGCGATCAACGATCCCAGCGAGCTGGAACGGGCCGCGCCGGGACTGCGGCTGATCGAGGAAACGACCGCCTACGAGCCGGAGCATGCCGCGCGGATGAGCATGTCGGCTAGGCTGATCATCCTGCTGTGGAATTTCATCCCGCCGCTGAGACGGATCGGCCGGCTGCTGAGGTTCGGGTTTTGAACTCTACCGCGCCTTGGCCGTCGCGAGAGCGCGTGAGAAGGCGGCGGCGAAGCTCTCGCGGTCGTCGGGGTTGAGGAAGCCGCCGATCGGCACGGAGCGGCCCTGGCCTTCGACGGCCATGCGCGTGATGCCAATCTCGTCATGGCGCGCTATCGCGAACTTCGCCCAGAATGGGTTGAAATGGTGCGCTTCGGAGCGGCCCGAAGGCGCGGTCTTCTTGATGTCGAGGCTGGTGCGGGAGACGGAGACCTCCTCCCGGGCGCGTGCCGCGCGATAATTCAGCTTGAAGCAGACATAGACGAGCAGAACGTCCAGACCGAAAAAGCCGAAGACAGGCCATGCGCCATTGGCCAGGAAGATGGCGCCGGTGACCAGCCAGCCGAAGAGCAGCGCGCCCATCAACACGGCGAATCCCTTACGGCCAAGCGAGCGGTGCGGGGTGAGCAGGGCCTGGAAGAAGGGTTCGTCTGCGGCGGCGTTTGTGTCGCTCATGCGGGATAATTATAGAGGGGCGATGGAAAAGCCCAAACGAAAATCTGTCGCATCACCCGTCCGTGACGGCTCGAAAGCCAAGGGCCGGCCGCGCCGGGCGCGTGCTCGTTCGGCTTACACGCCTGCCGAAGTGCACGAGATCTTCCGCCGCTTCTCCATCCAGCGGCCGGAGCCGAAGGGCGAGCTCGAACATACCAACGCCTTCACGCTGCTGGTGGCGGTGGTGCTGTCGGCGCAGGCGACCGACGCCGGCGTCAACAAGGCGACGCGGGCGCTGTTCAAGGTAGCGGACACGCCGGAAAAGATGCTTGATCTCGGCGAGGCGAAACTCGGCGACTACATTCGCACGATCGGGCTATGGCGCGCCAAGGCGAAGAACGTCATCGCGCTCTCGGAGATGCTGATCCGCGACTATGGCGGCGAGGTGCCTGATGACCGCGACGAACTCGTCAAACTGCCGGGCGTGGGCAGGAAGACGGCGAACGTGGTGCTCAACATGGCCTTCGGCCAGCCGACCATGGCGGTCGACACGCATATTTTCCGCATCGGCAACCGGCTGGGGCTGGCGCCCGGCAAGACGCCGGAGGAGGTCGAACAGGGGCTGGTCCGCATCATCCCGCCCGAATACATGCGCCATGCGCATCATTGGCTGATCCTGCACGGACGATATGTGTGCAAGGCGCGCAGGCCGGAATGCGAGCGCTGCGTGATCGCCGACATCTGCAAGGCGGCGGAGAAGACGAACAGCATTCCGGCGCCGCTGGTCGAGCTGAAACCGGAAGCGGAGCCCGCCTAGAGCAATTCCGGACGGAAAACCAGTTCCCACGTTTCCTGTAATTGCTAGCTTCCGATGCCGCGCGCCATGGCGGCGGCGAATACCAGAACCAGCGCCAGGAAGAATATCTCGCCCTTGATCCAGGAGCGGACGGTCGCGATCTCGCCTTCCGGCACGACGCCCGTCTCGCTGCGCCGCCAGGCGAGGATGCGCATGGTCGGGCGGATGGACAAGAGCCCGACGATGACGAAGGCGACCATCTTGCCCCAGAAAGCGTGGTTGGAGACGTAGTATTCCCAGCCC
>JAEYXI010000329.1 GCA_023428515.1 Pseudomonadota bacterium
GTCTGGCCGCCGCCGGAGGTAACCGGCGCACGGCTCGCGGCGACCGCACTTGTGCCGCCATTGCCCGGCAAAGCTGGCGGCGCGGACGGCCGGGGCGCGGGAGCGCCCGACGGTTGCGGGGCGTCGCCGAGCGACTTCAGCGCCTCGTCGAGCGTCGGCAGGTCGGCGGCATGGGCGATGCGGATCAGCACCATCTCGGCCGCGCTCGCCGGCCGGTTGGAGGACTGCACTTCCGGAATGCCCTTGAGCAGCATCTGCCAGGTGCGCGACAGCACCCGCACGGAAAGCTGCTTCGCGAATTCGCCGCCGCGTCGCCGCTCGTCCTCCGACAGCGAAACGTCATTGGCGGCCGAAGGCACGAAGCGCAACCGCGTCACCAGATGGTTGAATTCGGCGAGGTCGGTGAGCACGGCGGCGGGATCGGCGCCGACGTCGTACTGCGCGCGGAACTCTGTCAGCGCCGCAGCCGTCTCGCCTTTCATCAGATGCTCGAACAGGTCGACGATGCGCGCCCGGTCGGCGAGGCCGAGCATCGAGCGCACCTGCTCGGCGGTCACGGTGCCGGCGCCATGAGCGATCGCCTGGTCGAAGATCGACAGCGCATCGCGCGCAGACCCCTCGGCGGCGCGGGCGACCATGGCGACCGCCTCCGGCTCGACCGAGATGCCTTCCAGCCCGGCGATGCGGTTCAGGTGGTCGGTGAGCATGCCAGCATCGATACGCCGGAGATCGAAGCGCTGGCAGCGCGACAGCACGGTGATCGGCACCTTGCGGATTTCGGTCGTCGCGAAGATGAACTTGACGTGAGGCGGCGGCTCTTCGAGCGTCTTCAGCAGGCCGTTGAAGGCCTGCGTGGAGAGCATGTGCACTTCGTCGATGATGTAGACCTTGTAGCGGGCCGAGACGGGAGCATAGCGCACCTGCTCGATGATCTCTCTGATATCGTCGATGCCGGTGTGCGAGGCGGCGTCCATCTCGATGACGTCGACATGGCGGCCTTCCATGATCGCCTTGCAATGCTCGCCGGGCACGGTCAGGTCGACGGAGGGGCGGTCGATTTCTGGGGTCTTGTAGTTGAGCGCCCGCGCAAGGATTCGCGCCGTGGTCGTCTTGCCGACGCCGCGCACGCCGGTCAGCATCCATGCCTGCGCGATGCGCCCGGTGGAGAAAGCGTTGGTGAGGGTGCGAACCATCGGCTCCTGGCCGATGAGGGCGGAAAAGTCGGCGGGGCGGTATTTGCGCGCCAGAACCCTGTAGCCGCCGGCGGCCTTGTCTTGCATGTCCGTGCCGGCGTCGCTCATCCGTCCGCTCGATACTCCCTGGTGGCCGTCGGGCCGATTCCGCGTGCCGAGTTTCGCCCGCGCGGCGTCGCTGCGTCAATGACGCGGCTCTGTCTAACGGTCGGCGGGAAGGTGGGAGGCTGGAACAATGACCCGTTCCGTGCTCGTTAGGGCTGCTTCCTTCCGGACCTGACCCGGTTGGCGAGTGGCGCGTCCACCACCAACCTCCCGGTCCCCATATCGGCAATTCGGCCATGGATTGCAAGAGCGGGTGCGATGTTGGCTGCCCGCGGCGCACGATTCGCTTGCAGGGCGCAGGCCGCCGCTCTAGCTTCGAGGAAATACGAGGGAAACGCCCATGCTGCCTGGCCGCCTGAAGGCCGGTTTTGCGCTGGATGCGAGGCTCGAGGCCGACAGCGACCAGCTGATGTGGCTCGGGCTCTGCGAACTGCGCCTTATGAACGACCGCCGCTGGCCGTGGCTGGTCCTGGTGCCACAACGGCCGGGTGTCGAGGAAATCCACGACCTGACGCCGCTCGACCAGGCGATGCTGACCTTCGAGACCAACATGGTGGCGCAGGCGCTAAAGAGCGTTACCCGCTGCACCAAGATCAACACCGGCGCGCTCGGCAATATCGTCCGGCAGCTCCACGTGCACGTCATCGCCCGCAACGAGGGCGATCCTGGCTGGCCGGGGCCGGTCTGGGGTCACGGGATGCGCGAGCCCTATTCCCGCGCAGACAGCCACCAGTTTGCCGAACGGATAAAGGCGGCGCTATAAGCGTCCCGTCCCCAAGCTTTCCTGCCCGAGTCCCCCATGCCTTTCCGCCTCTTCGACGCGCCGCAAGCCGAGCCGAGCCAGTTTGTCGGCTTCGCCGGCAACATCATCGACCGCCAGTCGGAGAACCGGGCTGACGATTCGACTGCGAAGGCGCTTGCCGACCCCGCGACGCGACTGCTGCTCATGGGAAGCGGGCGGGTGCTGCTCAAGTTCGATCCCGAAGGCCGTGCCGAGGGTTATTTCACATCGGCAGAGGCCGTCTCGCTCGGCTCGGAAACCGACAATGCCGTGCTGCTCGGCTTCTCGCCAACCGGACCCGTGGTCGCCATTCCGGTTGCTGCGGAGGCCGAAAGCCTGCCTGAGGCGATCAAGGCGATCGACTACCGCTCGGTCTACATGCAGGGCCTAGTCGACCCGGCAGCGCTCGGCGCGCTCGCGCAGGGGGCGAGCCTGCTCGCCTGGCATGCGAACCACCGCTTCTGCGGCAAATGCGGCCAGCCGACGGAGATGCGCGCCGGCGGCTACAAACGGCTCTGCCCCGCCTGCGGCACAGAGCATTTCCCGCGCACCGACCCGGTCGCCATCATGCTCACCGTCGCCAAAGACAAGTGCATCCTTGGGCGCGGCCGGCATTTCGCGCCGGGCATGTATTCGGCGCTCGCCGGCTTCATCGAACCCGGCGAGACGATCGAGAACGCGGTACGGCGCGAGACGCTCGAGGAATCCGGCATCAGGCTCGGCCGTGTCGTCTATCACGCCAGCCAGCCCTGGCCATTCCCCTATTCGCTGATGATCGGCTGCTTCGGCGAGGCGCTGGACGAGGACATAAATGCCGACCTCACCGAACTCGAGGATTGCCGCTGGTTCGAGCGTGGCGAAGTGCTCGCCATGCTCGACAAATCGCATCCCAGCCTGTTCGTGCCGCCCTCCGGCGCGATTGCGCATCACCTGATCCGCGCCTGGGCGGAGTCCGACTGAGGCTGCCCGGTCTACGCTGCAGGCTTGACGGTATAGGTGCTGAGTATCGAACCCGAAGCGAGCGGACGGGTGTCCTTGAGTTCGAGGCCGATCCGCCGTCCCGGCTTGAAGAAGGGCGTGCCTCGCCCAAGCACGACCGGCACCGTGCAGAACATCAGTTCGTCGACCAGCCCTGCCTCAAGCAGCGAGTGCGTCAGGTCGGCGCTGCCGAAGACATAAAGCGTCTTGGCCTCCGTTTCCTTCAATCGCTTCAGTTCCGGCACGATGTCGGCGGTCACGCGGCTGTTGTTCCAGTCGACGGATTCGAGCGTCCGCGACGCGACGAGCTTCGGCAGCGCGTTCATGTAGGTCGTTATCTTGCCTGGTTCGGCTGTCTTCCAATACTCCGCCATGCCTTCATAGGTGACGCGCCCGAAGACCAGCGAGGCAGCCTTGTCGCCGAACTCCTCGCTCAGCTTTTCGAGTTCCGGACCCCAGGCGAGATTGTGGAAGTCCAGATCCCACTTCTTCTCTCCTTCGAAATAGCCGTCCACTGTGATGAGATTCCATCCAACCAGCTTCGCCATCAGTTCAATCTCCATCCGATTGCAAATTGCAACTAGTTATTTAATAGCAAACTGATCCTTTATTGCAACTGGTTTTTAGAGGTTCAAAAGGGTTTTAGCGATCAGCTTCGGGCTGAAAGCGGTTTGCCACACAAGAATTTTCTTGTGTGGCAAATAGAGTCCCTGTAGATTACCACACGAAAATTTTTTTGTGTGGCAAACCGAGATGAAGCTTGAAATCCAGCGCCATTCCCCCGTTTCACACGCGGCATACGCTGACCTCGTTTCACTCCTGCTCGACGACGTGATGGCCGATATCAAGGGTATGCCTACGGCTCGTGAAAGAGCCGGGCGCACCTACTGGTACGACAGATACCGGATCGGCGACGCGATCCAGGAGCGTTACCTGGGCGAGGACTCTCCCGAATTGCGCAGCAGGATAGAGCGGCACGACGCGTTGAAGGAAAAGCGTGAGGACCATCGGCGCGAGCGCGCCAGGCTGGTCAGGCTTTTGCGCAGCGAACAATTCCTGGGCATGGACAACGCAACCGGCAGCCTGGTCGCAGCACTTGCCAAGGCAGGCTTATTCCGCCTCGGCGGCGTGCTCGTGGAGACAAATGCTTTCAGGATGTACGAAGGGGAGTTGGGAATCCGCCTTCGTTTCGACCAGACTGCCTTGACCAACGACATCGACATAGCAAGCTTCGAAAAGCTTTCCCTTGCGCTTGAAGAGAGCGTTCTGCCGTCGATGGAAGAAGTCCTCGGGGCTTTCGAATTCTGCCCCGTCACCAGCTTCGACAAGGAAAAGGTGTGGCGATGGAGGCAGTCGAAAAATCAACCTCTCGTTGAGTTCCTGACTCCTTCCTTCAGCGACGACGAGAATTTGCGAGACCTGGCGGCCCTCGGCGTAAGCGCACAATCGCTGCATTTCCTGAATTATCTCATCGCCAATCCCATCCGTGCCGCCGGCATCTACCGCGATGGCATCCTCGTCCACATTCCACGCCCGGAAAAATTCGCGATACACAAGCTCATCGCGGCGGATCGGCGGCGCGACGGACCCGACAGCATCAAGGCGCGCAAGGACCTGATGCAGGCGGAAATCCTGTTGGCGATACTCGTGGAAGACAGGCCTACCGATTTGCTCGAAGCGTATGAAGATGCACTGTCCCGAGGCTCAAAATGGGAAGAGCGCATCAAGCGCAGCTTGAAACGATCGCCGCGAGCGGCAGAATTGCTAAACTCCTTAAGATAACCAAACAGGGGCTGCCTAAATGATCCGTCACACCGTCGCCTTCCGGCTGAAGCATCCGCGCGGCTCGACTGAGGAAAAATCCTTCCTCGATGCCGGCAAGGCATTGGCTGATATTCCCGGCGTGGAGCGGTTCGAGCAGCTCACTCAGGTCAGCCCGAAGAACGACTTCCACTTCGGCTATTCGATGGAGTTCGCCGATCAGGCGGCCTATCAAGGCTACAACGACCATCCAGTCCACGTCGCCTATGTGCGCGACCGCTGGATTCCGGAAGTCGAGGCGTTCCTGGAGATCGACTACGCGCCGCTCGACTGAATCCGGCGCTCAGTCGGCGACCTTCCACTCCTCACGCGAGGCGCTGCGCGGATAGACGCCGAGGATGCGGACCTCGCGCGAGAAGAAGCGCAGCTCGTCCAGCGCCAGCTTCACGTTCGGGTCGTCCGGATGGCCCTCGATATCGGCGTAGAACAGCGTTGCCGTGAAAGCGCCCAGTTGGTAGCTCTCCAGCTTCGTCATGTTGACGCCGTTGGTGGCGAACCCGCCCATTGCCTTGTAGAGCGCCGCAGGCACGTTGCGCACGCGGAAGATAAAGGTCGTCATCATCTTCGCGTCGAGCGACGGGCGATCCACCCATTGTTTCGACCTGGTCAGCACGACGAAACGGGTGACATTGCTGTCCGTGTCCTCGACGTTCTCCTCCAGTATGTCGAGCCCGTAGAGGCTTGCCGCGAGCCGTGGGGCCAGCGCCGCCATGGTGCGGTCCTGCATTTCGGCGACGAGCTTGGCCGAACCCGCCGTGTCGCCCGCAACCACCGGCTTCCAGCCATTCTTGCGGATGTATTTGCGGCACTGGCCAAGCGCGTGGATGTGGCTGTGGACAGTCTTGATCTCCTTGCGCTCGACGCCAGGCATGACCATGAGCTGGAAATGGATCGGCAGGAAATACTCGCCGACGATATGAAGCTTCGATTCCGGCAGCAGATGGTGGATATCCGCCACGCGCCCGGCGATCGTGTTCTCGATCGGGATCATGGCAAGATCGGCCTTGCCCGTCTCGACCGCGTTGAAGGCGTCCTCGAAGGTCGGGCAGGGCAGCGGCTCCATGCCGGGATACATGTTCCGGCAAGCCGTGTCGGAATTGGCGCCGGGCTCGCCCTGGAAGGAGATCCGGTTCGTCTTTTCGGGTGCCATGGTCAGGCCTTGTGGTTTGAAAGGATTTTTCGTGCGCGTTCGAGGTCTTCGGGCGTGTCGACGCCAAGCGGAACCGACTCCACGATCTCTGCGTCGATACGCATGCCAGCTTCGAGCGCACGCAACTGCTCGAGCTTCTCGCGCCGCTCCAGCGCCGAGGGCGGGAGCGACACGAAGCGTTCGAGGGCCGTACGACGATAGGCGTAGAGGCCGATGTGGTGATAAAGCGGCCCGTCGCCCCAAGGTGCGGTGGCGCGGGTAAAATAGAGAGCTCGAAGTCTGTCCGGTGAAAGCGGCGAGCCTACGATCTTCACCACATTGGGATTGGTCTTCTCTTCTTCCCTGATGATCTCGACGCCCAGCGTCGCGATGTCGACGTCGCTGTCTTCCAATGGCGCGAAGACGGCGCGGATAGCCGCAGGATCGATGGTCGGCAAATCGCCCTGGACATTGATCACGATGTCCACCATTCCCTCGGGATCGAGCGACCGAAGCGCTTCATGGATGCGATCCGAGCCGGATTGGTGGTCGCTTCGCGTCATGACCGCGTCGAAGCCCTGGCCCCGCACCGCAACAGCGACTTCTTCGACGTCGGTGGCCACGACCACCCGGCCGAGTGCCGCTTCCCGCGCCCTCTCGGCGACATGGACGATCATCGGTCGGCCGGCAATGTCGGCCAGGGGCTTGCCCGGAAGCCGTGTCGAAGCCATGCGGGCCGGTATGAGGACGAGGGTGGACATCTAGATGAAGGGGCCGGAAAGAGCGCTATCGAAGGTGGCAAAACGTCTCATGGAAACCGCCCTTATAGGTGTTGCAACGACCAAGCAAAAGACCTAGTTTCCGGCCAAATCGGCCGGCCCGGTCGGTCAAAGCAGCATGCCGCCTGCTCGCGGGAATCTCCGCCGGCCAGGGGACAAGGGAGCCAGGGGCGAATGGACTCATTTGAATACAACAAGCTGATCGGCGCCTTTCTCGGAGCCGTGTTTGTTGTCTTTTCCGTCGGCATCATCTCCGACTCCATCTTCGCCGCGCCCCATCCCGAGAAGGAAGGTTTCATCATCGAGGCCGCTGAGCCTGAAGCCGCAGGCGGCGAGGCCGCTCCCGCCGAGGAGCCGATCGCCGTCAGGCTGGCCT
>JAEYXI010000396.1 GCA_023428515.1 Pseudomonadota bacterium
CTCGCTGATCGCGGCGTAGAGGCCGTCGTCGCGGGACGGCGCGCCGAAGGTCTCGATGTAGTTGCGGCGGAAGCGGCTGATCGTGTCAGGCGTCAGCGTGACCTCGGTCATCGGCTGCAGTGTCAGCTGCGGGCGTGTCCCGGTGGTGCGCTGGGTGGCGACATCGAAGGCGCGGATGGTTTCCAGCGTGTCGCCAAAGAAGTCGAGCCGCAGCGCCTCGTCGGCACCGGGTGCATAGAGGTCGAGGATGCCGCCGCGCACGGCGAATTCGCCGACATCGCGCACCGTCGGCACGCGCTCGAAGCCGGACTTTTCGAGCCGCGAGGTCAAGTCGTTCATGTTGACCTGGTTGCCCGGCCGCGCCGAAAAGCCTTGCGCCTCGATCACCTCGGCCGGCGGGACGCGCTGGAGAAGTGCGTTGGCGGTGGTGAGGATGACCGCGCGGTGCGGCGCCTTGCGAAGTGCCGCCATCGCGGCAAGCGCGTCGAGGCGGCGGGCGGCTGCGTCCGCGCCCGGCGAGACGCGGTCATAAGGCAAACAATCCCAGGCCGGGAATTCGAGCACCGGCAGGTCGGGCGCGACGAAGGCGAGCGCCTCGATGATCGCAGGCAGGCGCTGGCCGTCGCGCGCGACGAAGAGCAAAGGGCCATCCGGCGCGGCTTCCGCTACGGCGGAGGCGAGCGCGAAGGCCTCAAAGCCGTCGGCGACGCCGTCGACGATGAACTGGCCGGTTCTGCCTTTAGGCAAGCCGATTTTTTCGAGAAGGCTCATAAGTCGTTCTTCAGGCGGAAATAGTTCTCTAGGCAGGCCGGGAGGCCATGATCTTCTTCAGCAAGGGCGTGTCGAAAGCGGCGGGGACAGGACTTGTGCCGGTGACCCAGGACAGGAGGTCGGCGTCCTGCACTTCGAGAAGATGCTCATATTGGTGCAATTCGGCGTCGGTCAAGGAGCCGATGGCCTGATCGGCGAAGCCGCCGAGGATGAGGTCCATCTCGCGGATGCCGCGATGCCACGAGCGGAAGAGCAGCTTCCGCCTCCATGGGTCCAGTCCCTCGCTCGATCGCGCCGTTCCACTCATCGTAGTTTCCTTGTGCGCGGCGCATATAGCGTGGATGACGGGCGGTGTCATGCTTGCAAGGATGCGGGTGGGGGCTAATGTCTGCGGAAATGTTTCCGCATTCGAACCCCCACCCCGACGCTACGCGTCGACCCTCCCCACAAGGGGGAGGGTAAGGTGCGTCCTTCCCTCCTCGACCCGCTGTTCGCGCCGATCACCTCGCTCGACGGTGTCGGGACGAAGGTCGCGGCGCTGATCGAGAAGGTCGTGCCGGCCGATCTTGGCGACCGTTCTGCGCGGGTGGGCGATCTCCTGTTCACGCTGCCGCATTCGGTGATCGACAGGAGGAACCGGCCGGGCATCGCCGGCGCGGCGGAAGGCGCGATCGTAACGCTGGAGGTGAGGATCGACCGGCATCAGCCGCCGCCGCGCGGCAACCGTTCCGTGCCCTATCGGGTCTACGCGCATGACGACACGGGCGAGATCGCGCTGACCTTCTTCCATGCGCATGCGGCCTATCTGGAAAAGCAGATGCCGGTCGGCGAGCATGTCGTGGTGTCCGGCCGCATGGAGTGGTTCAACGGCCGGCCGACCATGGTGCATCCCGATCATATCGCGCCGCTCTCGGGCGCCGACAGCCTGCCGCTGGTCGAGCCGGTCTATCCGCTGACGGCCGGCCTGTCGGGCAAGGTGCTGAGGCGCGCCATCGGCCAGTCATTGGCGAGGCTCCCTGCCCTGCCCGACTGGCTCGATCCGGCGGTGGCGAAGAAGCAGAGCTTTCCGAGCTTCGAGGCGGCGCTGAAGCGGCTGCACGACCCCGCTGATCCGCTCGACGTTTCGCCCGAGGCTTCGGCCTGGCGCAGGATCGCCTATGACGAGTTCCTGGCCGGGCAGTTGTCTCTGGCGTTGACGCGCGCGAACGTCCGCCGGCTTTCCGGCAGGCCGCTCACCGGCGACGGGAGGATCGAAGACGCGATCCGCAAGGCGCTACCCTATTCGCTGACCGGTTCGCAGGAATTCGCGCTCGCTGAGATCAACGCCGACCTCGCCGACCCCGAGCGCATGCTGAGGCTGCTGCAGGGCGATGTCGGCTCGGGCAAGACAGTGGTGGCGCTGCTAGCCATGGCTCGGGCGGTCGAGGCCGGCGGACAGGCGGCGCTGATGGCGCCGACCGAGATCCTGGCACGCCAGCACCTGGCGACGATCACGCCGCTCGCCGAACGCGCCGGGCTGAAGGTCGCGATCCTGACCGGGCGCGAGAAGGGCCGTGAGCGATCGGCCACGCTGGCCGGGCTGGAGGACGGGTCGATCAACATCGTGGTCGGCACGCATGCGCTGTTCCAGGAGCATGTGACGTTCCGCGATCTGGTGCTCGCCGTGGTCGATGAGCAGCATCGTTTCGGCGTCCACCAGCGCCTGGCGATCACCGCCAAGGGCGACGCCCCCGACATGCTGGTGATGACGGCGACGCCGATCCCGCGCACGCTGGTGCTGACGGCATTCGGCGACATGGATGTGTCCAGGCTGACCGAGAAGCCGGTCGGGCGGAAGCCGATCAAGACGGTGACGCTGCCGCTCGATCGCATGGATCAGTTGATCGACCGCATCTCGGACGCCACCGCGGAAGGCCAGAAAGTCTACTGGATCTGCCCGCTGGTCGAGGATTCCGACGAGATCAAGGTGACGTCGGTCGAAGAGCGATTCGCGACGCTGAAGCATGAGTTCGGCGACGTGGTCGGGCTGGTCCATGGACGCATGAAAGGCGCGGAAAAAGACGAGGCGATGCGCGCCTTCAAGGAGGGCGAGACGAAGATCCTGGTCGCTACGACCGTGATCGAGGTCGGCGTCGACGTGCCCGACGCGACGATCATCGTGATCGAGCACGCCGAGCGTTTCGGGCTGGCGCAACTGCATCAGTTGCGCGGACGCGTGGGACGCGGCGAAAAACCGTCATCCTGCGTGCTGCTCTACAAGGAGCCGCTCGGCGAGACCGCGAAGCGGCGGCTGTCGGTGATGCGCGAGACCGAGGACGGTTTTTTGATCTCCGAGGAGGATCTGAAACTGCGCGGCGAAGGCGAACTGCTGGGCACAAGGCAGTCCGGCACGCCGGGTTTCCAGGTCGCGCGCATCGAGTTCCACAGCGACCTCTTGGAAGTCGCGCGCGACGACGCCCGGCTGATCCTGTCGCGCGATCCGGAACTGCAGAGCGAGCGCGGGCAGGCGCTCAGGGTGTTGCTTTATCTGTTCGGAAGGGATGAGGCGGTGCGGCTGCTGCGGGCGGGGTGAGATGCGGTGCGTCCTTCGAGGCTCGCCCGCTTGCCGCCATGCAAAGATTTCAACGACCTGCGGGCTCGCACCTCAGGATGAGGACCTTGGGAGGTGCCTCCAAGTCCTGAACCGTATGAGAATAACACAGGCGAGAGCCAATCGCCGGTCTCCAGCTATGCGATTGGCGAACGGCACAAAGCTCCCTCATCCTGAGGTGCGAGCCCGCACGAAGCTTGCAGGTGAACAATTTCGTCTGCGGGCGAGCCTCGAAGGACGCACCCCGTCGCTCACTTGAACTTGACGTTCGCGACCTTTTCCATCGTCGGATTGGCAAGTCCGACCTCGATCGGCGCGCCGTCCTTGGTGACGACCTTGCGCTTGTATTCCGGCGCGACGAGACCGGCGGAAACGATCAGCTTGGCGCCGTCCTCGATGGTCATGTCGAGGAGCACGATCTCGGAGCGGTAGACATACATCAGGAAGCCGGTGGTCGGGTTGGGCGTGCAGGGCATGAAGACCGCGACAAGCGGATCGCCTTCCTTGTCCAGCTTGACGTTGATCTCCGTCTCCTTCTCGTTGGCGACGAAGACCAGCGACCAGACGCCCTTGCGGGGGTATTCGACGAGGCCGACCTGCCGGAACATGTCGTTCTTGTTGGAGAGCACAGTCTCGAAAATCTGCTTCAGCGCCTTGTAGACGCCTCGCACCAGCGGCATGCGCCCGAGCAGGCCCTCGCCCACCGAAACGATAGAGCGTCCCACGATGTTGGCGGCCAGGAAGCCGATCAGGGTCAGCACGATGATCGCCACCAGAACGCCGAAGCCCGGCACGGCGAACGGCAGATAGGTGTCGGGGCTCCAGGCCGAAGGTATGTAAGGCTTCACCCAGGAGTCGATCCAACCGATGAACGACCAGACGATGTAGACCGTGATCGCCAGCGGTGCGGCGACGATGAAGCCGGTCAGGAAATAATTCCTGAGCCGGGTCATGCCGGAGATGACACCTGGAGATTCGGACATGGCTCCCCGCACTGGTTGCAACGCAAGATTAGAGAAGCTGCGGCGGGTTTGGAACAACGAAGTTGGCGCTCACTCCACCGTGACCGACTTCGCCAGATTGCGAGGCTGGTCGACGTCGGTGCCCATGAAGACGGCTGTGTAGTAGGCGAGCATCTGGATCGGCAGCGCGTAGACGATCGGCGCGATGAACTCGGGGACGTCGGGCAGAACGATGGTCTCCAGCGTCTTCACGGTCGCGTTGGCGGCGCCTTGCCTGTCGGTGATCAGGATGATCTTGCCGCCGCGCGCCGCGACCTCCTGCATGTTGGAGACCGTCTTGTCGAAGATGCGATCATGCGGGGCGATGACGATGACCGGCATCTTCTCGTCGATCAGCGCGATCGGCCCATGCTTGAGCTCGCCCGCTGCATAACCTTCCGCGTGTATATAGCTGATTTCCTTTAGTTTTAGAGCGCCTTCCATGGCTAGGGGATAGTTGGTGTCGCGACCAAGATAGAGCACATGCTTGTACTGCGAGAGCTCACGCGAAACCTTCTCGATCTGCTCCTCGAGCTTCAGAACCTGGGTGGCGAAACGCGGCACCTCGGAGAGGCTGCGCACCATCGCCCTCTCCTCTTCCGCCGAGATCGTGCCGCGGGCGCTTGCAGCGCGCACTGCAAGCGCGGCAAGGACGGAGAGCTGGCAGGTGAAGGCCTTGGTCGAGGCGACGCCGATCTCGGGGCCTGCAAGCGTCGGCAGGACGACGTCGGACTCCCTGGCGATGGTGGACTCGCGGACATTGACGATGGCGCCGATCGGCACACCGGCGTTGCGGCAGTAGCGCAGCGAGGCCAGCGTGTCGGCCGTCTCGCCCGACTGCGAGACGAAGAAGGCAGCGCTCGCCTTGGAGATCGGCATCTCGCGGTATCGGAACTCGGAGGCGATATCGATGTCGACCGGGAGCCGCGCATAGCGCTCGAACCAGTATTTGCCAATCAGGCCGGCGAGATAGGCCGTGCCGCAGGCGGAGATGGCTATGCGGTCGAGCTTGGCGAAGTCGAACGGCAGGTCGAGCGGCTTGGAAGAGCCCTGCGTGAAATCGAGATAGTGGGCGAGCGTATGGCCGATGACCTCGGGCTGCTCGTGGATCTCCTTCTCCATGAAATGCCGGCGGTTGCCCTTGTCGACCATGAAGGCGGTGCCGAGCGACTGCTGCCGCTTGCGCTCGACCGTTTTGCCGTCCATGTCGAAGATCGCGATCTCGTTGCGGCGCACCACCGCCCAGTCGCCATCCTCCAGATAGGTGATCGAATTGGTGAAGGGCGCCAGCGCGATGGCGTCGGAACCAAGGAACATCTCGCCCTCGCCATGCCCGACGGCGAGCGGCGGGCCATTGCGGGCTCCGACGATGAGGTCTTCGTCGCCCTTGAACATGATGGCGAGCGCAAAGGCGCCCTGCAGGCGCTTCAGGGCATTGTGGGCGGCCTCGACGGGCTTGGCTCCGCGCGCAAGCTCGCGCGAGACCAGATGGGCAACGACCTCGGTGTCGGTCTGCGAGGCGAACACATAGCCGTCGCGCTGAAGCTCGTCGCGCAGCTCGGCGAAGTTCTCGATGATTCCGTTGTGGACGATGGCGACGCCATTGGAGAAATGCGGGTGCGCGTTGGTCTCGTTGGGCACGCCATGCGTCGCCCAGCGCGTGTGGCCGATGCCGATCGTGCCCTCGAGCGGCTGATCCTTCAGCCGGCGTTCGAGATTGACGAGCTTGCCTTCGGCACGGAGCCGGGACAACTCGCCCCGCTCAATCGTAGCGACGCCGGCCGAGTCATAGCCGCGATATTCGAGCCGCTTCAGCGCGTCGACGATGAGCGGCGCGACCGGCGCACGGCCGACAATTCCAACGATTCCGCACATGTTGCCCTACCCCTGCTTCCCACTCCTGGCGTCTCAATGGCTATTTACGGAGAGGCCTGACCTTGCGGAATTCAATTTGCATTTCGTTCCATTTCAGGACGGCTTCATGCCATGACCGCGTTGAAGCCGCATCAGCGAGTTGGAGTGCTGGTTAAGCGCTCTGGTTAAGAAGACAGCGTCAGCCGCCCTTCTTCTTCGCCGCCGCAGCCGCCGCGAAACGCTGGCGCACTTCCTTGGCCTTGCCGGGGATGGTCTTCTGGCGGGCGCGACCAAAGGCGAGCGCATCGGCCTCGACGTCCTCGGTGATGACGCTGCCGGCTGCAATATTGGCACGGTCGCCGACCTTCACCGGCGCGATGAGTGATGAATTGGAACCGATGAAGGCGGCTTCCCCGACCTCGGTCAGGTGCTTGCCGTAGCCGTCGTAGTTCACCGTGATGGTGCCAGCGCCGATATTGGCTTCCGCGCCGATCACTGCGTCGCCGATATAGGTCAGGTGACTGACCTTGGCGCCCTGCCCGATCGACGCCTTCTTGACCTCGACGAAGTTGCCTACCTTGGCCTTCTTGTGGAGGTCGGCGCCGGGCCTGAGCCGCGCGAAGGGGCCGACCTCCGAGCCGGTGGCGATCGACGCGCCTTCGATATGACTGAAGGCGTGGATGGTGACGCCCGATGCGATCTTCACGCCGAGGCCGAACCAGATGTTGGGCTCGACCAGCGTGTCCTGGCCGATCTCGGTATCGTGCGAAAAATGCACGGTCTCCGGCGCGATCAGCGTGACGCCTGACAGCATCGCCTCGCGGCGGCGGCGGCGCTGCCATATGTCTTCCGCCTCGGCGAGCTCGGCGCGGTTGTTGATGCCGAGCACGCTTTCGGCGCTGGCTTCGACAGCGACGACGTCGAGGCCGCGGGTGTGGGCGATCTCGACGATGTCGGTGAGATAATATTCGCCCTTGGCGTTCTTGTTGCCGACGGCGTCGAGAAGGGCGAGCGCGCGGCTGCCCGAAATCGCCATCAGCCCACCATTGCAGAAGCCGATCCTCTTCTCGGCCTCGGATGCGTCCTTGTCCTCGCGGATGGCGACGAGCTTGCCGCCCTTTTCGATCAGGCGTCCGTAGCCGGCCGGATCGGCCGGGCGGAAGCCGACGACGACGACTGCCGCGCCCCCGGCGAGTTTTTCGCGCGCGGCAAGCAGCGGGCCGGCTTCAATCAGCGGCGTGTCGCCGAACATGACGAGGATGTCGTCATGGCCGCGGGCGATGGCATCGCGGGCGGCGAGCACGGCGTGTGCGGTGCCCAGCCGCTCCTCCTGGACGAAGATTTCCGGCGAGGGTTCGAACCGTTCGGCCGCCTTGCGCACCTGGTCGGCTCCGTGGCCGATGACCAGCGCGACCTCGCCGCCACCGGCCGCCTTCGCGGCTTTAGCGACGTGCGCGACCATCGGCAGGCCCGCGATCTCGTGCAGGACCTTTGGCCTTGCGCTCTTCATCCGCGTTCCCTCGCCGGCGGCGAGGATGATCGACAGGCAGCTTCTCTGGGTCATGGGCGCAAACCGTTGGAGGGAATCGAGACCAGTAGAATAGCGGCGTTATGCTGCGCCAAAAGCGGTTAAAATCGGGAGCTTCGGTGACGCGGTGTCACCGCTGTCCGACGCCAGCGAGTTCAGATCGCCAACAACGGTCACCGTTTCCGCCGCACGCAGTCGTTCGATCGAGTCTATCATTTCCAGCGCTGCCGTCCCTAGGGCCTCCTTCATGTGGTCCGGCGTCACTATAGTCGGGTAGTCCAGTTTCTTGACCCGGGTCTGCAACAAGCCGTGCAGGACGGTCATTCGCACCGCCCTCTTGTCGGAAGAAGATAGATTCAACTTGTTGATGCCCTGGTTCGTTATCTGAAGCAGATCCGCCTCGTTCCTGAATAGCCGAACATTCGCGACCGGAATCTTGTCCTCCTCCGCCGGCGGCGGCTGACCGATGGCCGCACAGAAGTCGCCGATGAGCTTGGCCGGCGGCTGGCCCTGGGATGCGACAATTATCGTCGTTCGCGACGGCGCGACCACGCGCAACGCGACATCCACGAAATCGGGGCGAAATCCTGGCATGTCGAGGACGAATGCCGTGGCGTCTTCCAACAGCTCCTCATGGCCATGCTTCACCGCTTCCTGCCATATCGACGCGGCTCGGCGGACAAGCGAGTTCATCGTCACGACAAGATGTACGTCCAGAGGCGCCAATATGTCGGTCAGTACCTCCTGCTTCCGGTTGTAGAGGTGATCAAAATCTTCGGCGCTGATGATCAACTGCTTGACGTCGGCGTCGACGGCGCGAGCGATCAAATCGCGAAGCATCTGCGCGTCCTGCTGCATCCAGTCGCTGGCGAGTTCCGCATGACCCGGCTGGCTACGCGTGGCGCACGGATACCAAATTTCGACCGGGTCGACCGAACCGATCTTGCCGAGCAGATAGGACTGGATACTGGTCGTGCCGGTCTTGTGCGGCCCGATATGAAAAACGATCTGCAACGCCGCTTCCCTGCAAGGAGGGAGGTTTCTAAACCACCCACCCGAAAACCTCAATCTTCAACCCATGGCCGGGTCAAGCTAGCCTAGCCTCGCCAGCCCCGGAAAGGTTTCCAACAGCCAATAGGCGGCGGTCTGGATGCCGCCGGTGAGGAACAGCACGCCGGCGACCACGAGCAATCCCCCTATGAC
>JAEYXI010000424.1 GCA_023428515.1 Pseudomonadota bacterium
GAGTAGAAGCTGCCGCCGAGGAAGGTGAGCGGCGTCACGACGAGCAGCGGGATAAGCTGCAGCTTCTCGAAATTGGTCGCCCATATGCCGATGATGAAGCCGAAGAGCGCGAAGGTGACGGCCGTAAGCACCAGGAAGAGCAGCATGAAGCCGGGATGCTGTATCTGGAGCGGCACGAACAGATGGGCGGTCGCGAGGATGATCAGGCCAATCATGATCGACTTGGTGGCGGCCGCGCCGACATAGGCGAGCACGATCTCGATGAAGGAAATCGGGGCGGACAAGACCTCGTAGATCGTGCCGACGAATTTCGGGAAGTAGATGGCGAAGGACGCGTTGGAGATGCTCTGCGTCAGGAGCGACAGCATAATCAGTCCCGGCACGATGAATGCACCGTAGCTGACGCCTCCAACCTCGGTGATGCGCGAGCCGATCGCCGAACCGAAGACGACGAAATAGAGCGAGGTCGAGACGACCGGCGACACCACGCTCTGCAGAAGCGTGCGCCCGGTGCGGGCCATCTCGAATTTGTAGATCGCCTTGACGGCGTGGAGGTTCAGCGCACTCATTGCCGGCGGCTCACCAGATTGACGAAAATCTCTTCCAGCGAGCTCTGCTTGGTCTGCAGGTCGCTGAAGCGGATATCCTCGGCCTCCAGCGCCTTGAAGAGGCGCGTGATGCCGGTGCGCTCGCTCTGCGAGTCGTAGACATAGGTGAGTTCGCCGCCATCCCCGGAAAGCTGCAGCGAGAAATCGGCCAGGCTTTCCGGCACGCGCTCGAGAGGCTTCTGGAGTTGCAGCGTCATCTCCTTCTTGCCGAGCTTCTTCATCAGCGCGGCCTTTTCCTCGACAAGCACGAGCTTGCCCTTGTTGATGACGCCGACCCGGTCGGCCATCTCCTCGGCCTCCTCGATGTAGTGCGTAGTGAGGATGATGGTGACGCCGGAATCCCTGAGACGCCGCACCACCTCCCACATGTCACGGCGCAGCTCGACGTCGACACCGGCGGATGGTTCGTCGAGAAAGAGGATGCGCGGCTCGTGGGAAAGCGCCTTGGCGATCATGACGCGCCGCTTCATGCCGCCCGAGAGCGTCATGATCTTATTGTCTTTCTTCTCCCACAGCGACAGATCCTTCAGGATCTTTTCGATATAGGCCGGGTTCTTCGGCTTGCCGAAGAGGCCGCGACTGAAGCTGACGGTCGCCCAGACGGTCTCGAAGGCGTCGGTTGTGAGTTCCTGGGGCACCAACCCGATCAAGGAGCGCGTTACGCGGAATTCGGAGACGATGTCGTGGCCGTCCGCCAGCACCTTGCCCTCGCCCGGCTTGACGATGCCGCAGACGATGTTGATCAGCGTGGTCTTGCCGGCGCCGTTTGGACCAAGCAGCGCGAAGATCTCGCCATGACGGATCTCGAGGTCGACGCCCTTCAGCGCCTCGAAACCGGAATCATAGGTCTTGGACAGGTTGGAAACTGAGATTGCAGATTGCATGGGAATGGCTGCGAGATTGCGCGCCCGGAACCCGGCGCATCGAGGGAATGAGCTATATAGGGCTTCCGGACGCCCCTGCAAACCGACGGCATCGCCCCTGCTGACAGCCGCAAGGTTGCGGATGGACCGTCAGCTTTCCACCGGCGTCGGCCGACCGACTGTACTTGCCGACCGGACAGGAGCATTCTGCTGCCGCACTGCGAAGGAGACCGAGATGCGCTGGTTACATATATCAGTGGTTGCCGTGCTGGCGATCGCATTCCTGATTTTTGCGCTGCAGAACCTTCAACTCGTCACTGCGGCGTTCCTGGGCTTCAGCTTCACCGCGCCGCTCGCGCTACTCTTCATCGTCATCTACCTGCTTGGCATGGCAACGGGAGGCAGTATCTGGTCGCTGATACGCTGGGCATGGCAGGGATCAAGACAGCCGACCACGGCTGCCCCGAAATAGTCGGCCAGAGTGCCGATGGCGTTCGACGCGCGACGGCAGGTCGCCTCGCCGACCGGCGCATCGCTTAATCTTTACACGCGCCTTGCGGACGGCGAGCCTCGCGCCGTCGTTCAGATCAATCACGGCCTTGCCGAGCATGCGGCGCGCTACGGGCGCTTCGCCGACTTTCTCGCCGGACGCGGTTTCCATGCCTACGCGCATGATCATCGCGGGCACGGCTTCACCACGGCGCCCGACGCACCGCCGGGGCGATTCGGCACGCCCGGAGGGCAGGACAAGGTGATTGCCGACGTTGCCGCCGTCCACAGCCTGATCCGCGCCGAGCAGCCCGGCCTGCCGGTGATCGTCTTCGGCCACTCCATGGGTGGACTGATCGCGCTGAACTATCTGCTGCAACATCCCCAAGGCATTCACGCAGCGGCGATCTGGAATGCGAATTTCTCGGCCGGCCTGGCCGGCCGCACGGCGCAAGCGATGCTCGCCTGGGAGAAGTTCAGGATCGGCTCGGATGTGCCTTCGCAGTTGATTCCCCGCCTCACCTTCCAGGCGTGGGGCAAGAAGGTGCCCGGTTACAGGACGCCATTCGACTGGCTGTCGCGAGACGCCGAGGAGGTGAAAAAATACATCGACGACCCACTCTGCGGCTGGGATGCCTCGGTCTCGCTCTGGCAGGATCTGTTCGGCTTCGTCTTCTTCGGGGCGAACGATCGCAATTTTTCAGCATTGCCGCGCGACCTGCCCATCAACCTCGTCGGCGGCGAGAAGGATCCGGCAACCAGTGGCGGCGCGGCGGTGAAGCAACTCGCGGAGCGGCTGAAACGAAGTGGATTTTCGAATCTCAATTCAACGATTTACGCCGAAACCCGCCACGAAAGCCTGAACGAGGCGAATCGAGACATGATCATGCAGGATTTCGCAGGGTGGCTGGATGGCACGCTCGGCAAATAGCCGGCCTCTGGCCCATCGCTGCTCGGTTACATCGGGCGGTGAGACCTGATAAACGCAGCCGACCAACCACCGTAGACACTGTCCATGTCCCAGCCACCGCTTCACGGCATCCGCGTCATAGAGCTTGCCCGCATCCTCGCCGGTCCCTGGGCCGGGCAGATGCTCGCCGATCTCGGCGCCGACGTGATCAAGGTCGAGAATCCTGAAGGCGGCGACGACACCCGCAAATGGGGGCCGCCCTTCGTCACCGGCGAGGACGGCGAGAACCTGTCGGCGGCCTATTACCACGCCTGCAATCGCGGCAAGCGCTCGGTCGCCGTCGACTTCTCGACGCCGGAGGGCGCGGAGACGGTACGGAAGCTGGTCGCGACCGCGGACGTGCTGATCGAGAACTTCAAGCTTGGTGGGTTGAAGAAATACGGCCTCGACTATGAGAGCGTCAGGAAGGTCAATCCAAAACTCGTCTATTGCTCGATCACCGGCTTCGGCCAGGACGGGCCTTACGCGCCGCGCGCGGGCTACGATTTCATTGTGCAAGGCATGTCGGGCCTGATGTCGATCACGGGGCCGGCCGGCGGCGAGCCACAGAAGGTTGGCGTCGCCGTCACCGACCTCTTCACCGGCCTCTATTCGGTCATCGCTATCCAGGCGGCGCTGAGGCACGCCGAGGCGACCGGCCAGGGGCAGCACATCGACATGGCGCTGTTCGACGCGCAGATCTCGGTGCTCGCCAACCAGAACCTCAATTACTTGGTCTCGGGCAAGTCGCCTGTGCAGATGGGCAACGCGCATCCGAACATCGCGCCTTACGAGGTGCTGCCGGCGGCCGACGGCCACTTCATCCTGGCTGTCGGCAATGACGGGCAGTTCCAGAAATTCTGCAAGACGGTCGGCCTCGACGCGCTGCCGCAGGATGCCGATTTCGCCACCAACGCGGCGCGCGTCGCCAATCGCGAACGCCTGCGCGAAAAACTGCTGGCGGCGCTGGCGCGCTTCGAGCGCCACGCACTTCTTGCAAAACTCGATGCGGCCGGGGTCCCTGCGAGCCCAATCAATACGATCGGCGAGATGTTTTCCGATCCGCAGGTGCTCGCGCGCGGTATGCGGATGGACCTCGACGACGGCCACGGCAACCATCTGCCCTCGGTGCGCTCGCCGATGCGGCTTTCCGAAACGCCCCTCGCCTATGAGCGCCCCTCGCCGCGGCTCGGCGAGCATACGGAAGAAATCCTCGCCGAACTGGAGAAGAAATGAAGGCGCGCAGCATGAAGACGGGCGGACAACTGATCGTCGAAGCGCTCGAAGCCAACGGCGTCGATCGGATCTTCTGCGTGCCGGGCGAATCCTATCTCGCCGTGCTCGATGCGCTGCACGATTCCCCCATCGAGACGATCGTCTGCCGGCAAG
>JAEYXI010000429.1 GCA_023428515.1 Pseudomonadota bacterium
GCCGGGGGGCCGGGCGCTTCCCGTCGCCTGAGCTACCCTGAACCCAGGGGTTCAGCTCACGATTCGCTCAGCGCCATATTATTTAGCCTCTGCTTAAATTCCAAGCATGATCCTCAGTGGATGAGCCGGATCAATCAATAGGCGTATGGCAAGCGCGATGCAGGTCAGCACAAGGAGTGGCTTGATCAGCTTGGCGCCGTTCTTCATTGCCAGTCCCGACCCGATGCGCGCGCCGATGAACTGCGCCACGCCCATGGCCAGCCCGATTTTCCACGACACGACGCCGGCGGCCGCGAAGGCGGCGAAGCCGCCGAGATTAGTGGCGAAGTTGAGGAGCTTGGTGTGCGCCGTCGCCTTCAGCACGCCGTAGCCTGCCAGCGACACGAAGGCGAGCATCAGGAACGAGCCGGTGCCTGGCCCGAACACGCCGTCGTAGAAGCCGACCAGCGGCACCACGGCCAGGCCGAACAGCACCGGGGTGATGCGCTGGGCGCGGTCGACATCGTCCATATTGGGCTTCAGGGCGAAATAGAGGGCGATGGCGATCAGAACGAAGGGCAGCGCTACCTTGAGGGCGTCGCCCGGAATGCTCGTCGCCACCATTGCGCCGATCGCCGAGGCGATGAAGGCAAGTACCGTCCAGGGAAGCTGTTTCTTCAGGTCCACCTGGCCCTTCGACGCGTAATGGAGCGCTGCCGAGCCCGTCCCGAACAGGCCTTGCAGCTTGTTGGTGCCCAGCGCCTCGGCCGGCGGAAACCCGGCAAGCAGCAGCGCCGGAATGGCGATCAGCCCGCCGCCGCCGGCGATCGCATCGATGAAACCCGCCACGAAGGCGGCGA
Organism: Pseudomonadota bacterium; assembly: GCA_023428515.1. Next base: position 840 of record JAEYXI010000429.1, read on the forward strand.
GCGCGAGCAGGATGATAATGTGGGTTGCGACGTCGGACACGAACTGGCACAGGGCGAGGGAAGGGCGGCGGCGCCCCGGAAAGGCTCCGCTTCCATCACACGCAGGCCATTTGCGCAAGCCGCATTTCACGCTAGCTTATGGGCCATGACGGACACGGGTCACAAATCGGGGGTGTCGATGGCCAGGGGACTGCTTGCCCAGATCAGGGATATATTCGAAGGCGATCCGGGGGTGCGCAAGGTCGCCGACGATCCCGTGCTGTCGGCCGAGTTGCTGCTGCTTTTCCGCATGATCCTGGCCGACGGGCAGGTGTCCGAAACCGAGATGGCCGTGTTCCGCCGCATCTGCGCCGAATCCTTCGGCATCGGCGAGGAGTCGATCGAGGGCGTCGTCGAGTACCTCAACGATTTCGGCTACGAGACCAACGGCGCGCAGGCGATCGGCATGTTCCGCGAGCTCGACGTCGAGCGGCGCAAGGAACTCGCCCGCCACATGGCCGAGATCGCCAAGGCCGACAGCCAACTCGCCGAGAACGAGGTGCGTCTGCTGCGCCGCACGCTCGAACTTCTGGAAATCAGCCCTGTCGACCTGGTGAAGTCCAAGGACTGAGCCGCGCCGCGAGCTCAGGCCGCCGCAAGCTTCAGCTCCACCGCCACCGGAACGTGGTCGGACGGCTTCTCCCAGGCGCGCACATGCTTGTCGATCGAGGTGCCCGCGAGCAGGTTGGCAGCCTCAGGCGATAGCAACAGGTGGTCGATGCGGATGCCGTTGTCCTTCTGCCAGGCGCCCGCCTGGTAGTCCCAGAACGTGTAGACGCCGGCGTCGGTCGTCGCGCGCACCGCTTCGGTGAAGCCGATATTCTCCAGCCGCCTGAAAGCCTGCCGCGTCACCGGCTGGAACAGCGCGTCGTTCACCCAGTTTTCGGGGAAGCGCGCGTCGACCGGCTCGGGGATCACGTTGTAGTCGCCCGCCATCACCAGCGGCTCCTCCAGCTCCAGCCGCTCGCGCGCCCAGCGCTCCAGCCTCTCCATCCAGGCGAGCTTGTAGCCGAATTTCCTGTCCTCGGTGATCGGGTTGCCGTTGGGCAGATAGAGTGAGACGACCCTCAGGGCGCCCTTGTCGGTCGAGAACACGCCCTCGATGAAGCGCGCATGGTCGTCCGCGTCGTCGCCGGGCAGGCCGCGATTCACCTCGTCGAAGGGCAGCTTCGAGAGAAGCGCGACGCCGTTGAAGCCCTTCTGCCCCAGCGTCTCGACATTGTAGCCCAACGCCTCGACCTCGAGCCTCGGAAAGCCGTCGTCGAGCGTCTTGATATCCTGCAGGCAGACGATGTCGGGATCGGCCTCCTGCAGCCAGTGCAGCAGATTGGCGATGCGCGCGCGCACGCCGTTGATGTTCCAGGTCACGATCTTCATGCCGGATGGTTAGCATGCGGGCAGGCCGGCATCATCCGAAAAAAGCACGACCGCCACGCCATGCTGACAGGCGAAGCGGGCGGCCGAGACGCCGCCCGCCTTAAGACGTTACGCCGTCTTCGGCACCGCTCCGACGTCCCGGGCGCGCAGGCCGTAATAGATGGCGCCGGCGATCGCGACGCCGAAGAACCAGCCATAGACGCCCCACCATGCCGGCAGGAGGTTGGTGAAGTTCGGCAGGATCGACGAGAACACGATGCCGATGCCGGCCGCGATCAGCGCGTTGACGTGCCAGCCGTTCTGGAACCGGTACTCGCCGTTCTCGCGATAGAGATCCTCGACGTTCAGCCAGCCTTTGCGGATCATGTAGTAGTCGACCATCATCACGCCGAAGATCGGCCCCATCGTCGCGCCGATGACGTTGACGAAGTGCGCGGCGCCGCTTTCCCAGGGCGCGAAGGGATAGAGCACCAGCGCGATCAGTGCGGCGATGACGCCGCCCCGCTTGAAGGTGATGTGTTTTGGGAACACGTTGGCGAAGTCGAAGGCGGGCGAGACGAAGTTCGCCACCACGTTGATGCCGAGCGTCGCCACCGCGAAGGTCACCGCCGCCAGCAGCGCCAGGAACCAGCTGTCGAACTTCGCCGAGATCTGGTCGGGATGCACCAGCAGCTCGCCATAGACCTCGAACGCCGCGATGGTGGTTATGCCGGCCACCAGCGAGAACAGGATGAGGTTCACCGGCAGACCCCAGATGTTGCCGATCCTCAGCGAGCGCTCATCCGGCGAATAGCGCGAGAAGTCGCAGAAGTTGAGGTAGAGCGCGGCGAAATAGGTCACCCAGATCGCGGCGACCGCTGCGAGCGCCTCGAAGGAGCCGGGTTGGCCGGGAACGCCGGCGTCCCTGGTCTTCTCCAGGAGCACGTCCATCGGGATGTCGCCGGTCAGCGATATGCCGCCCGCCTTGATGACGAGGTAGATGGCGAGGATCAGCATCATCACCCAGACCGCCGGTCCCGCCCAGTCCTGGAAGCGCCTGACAGTCTCCATGCCGCGCTGGATGATCAGCAGCTGCAGCGCCCAGATCACCACGAAGCAGATCACCTCCAGCGTCGAATGTCCGAGGAAATGGCTGGTCTGGTGGAACTGCAGCATGCCTTCGTGGCGCACCAGCAGCGCGACGATCGCGCCGGATGCCGCCGCCGTCTGCGCGCCGTACCAGAAGCAGGCGACGATGGCGCGCACCATGGCCGGAAGGTTCGCGCCCCATATGCCGAAGGAGGCGCGCGCCAGGACGGGGAAGGGGACGCCGGTGCGGACGCCGGCGACACCCACCATGTTCATCAGGAAGTAGATGATCAGCGAACCGATGCCGATGGCGATCAGGAAATTGACGAAGCTGCCGCAGAACAGGAACAGGCTGGCGGCGAGATAGTAGCCCCACAGGCTGTGGACGTCGGACGTCCATACGTTGAAGATCGAGAACGGACCCCAGTTGCGTTCCTTGGCGGGCGCCAAATCCTCGTTGTAGAGTTGAGGCGATGCATTCGATATCGTCATGATGCTGTCCCCTTTTCCCGGCCTCCTTTGCCGGCTTACGCAGCGTGAGAGCGCCCCTTGAGTCTGTCAACGAATTCCGCCGGGGCCTGGGGATAAGGTGGCGTTCGCGCTATCCGGCGGAGCTGCCCATCAAACGGCAACGAAATCAGCCGATTAGGCAAACCTCCGGAGCATCGCGTCGTTGCTTCCGAGAAAACCGAACAGGTCTTTCAATGTAATCTTGAAGGCGGCTGCGAGAGGTCGTTCCGCCCGGCCCAGCCGGCGGGAGGATTACGGATGCAAGCCGCGGATGGCGATCTTCGCGAAAAGCCGCCAAGAATTTCAAAAAATTCTCTATGGCGCATTCGTCGCGCGGGCGCGATCCTGTGCATCCCTCGGTTGAAAGGGAATCGGCCGCCTCTGCATTCGTGGCGACCGCCAAGAACGAGAACAGGATGCAGGGGAACAAGCAATGTCCAATCACGCCGTAGCAGGCGACGCGACGCTCGATGACGTCGCACCGAACGAAATCCATCCCGTGGACGAGAGGCTGCCTGCGCCGCGCCTCGCCGCGCTTGGCGCCCAGCATGTGCTTGTCATGTATGCCGGGGCGATCGCCGTGCCGCTCATCGTCGGCCGCGCGCTCAAGCTGGCTCCGGAAGACGTCGCCTTCCTGATCTCGGCCGACCTGTTCGTCTGCGGCCTCGTCACGCTGATCCAGTCGCTCGGCGCGACCCAGTGGTTCGGCATCCGCCTGCCGGTCATGATGGGCGTCACCTTCGCCGCCGTCGGGCCGATGGTCGCCATGGCCAACGCCAATCCCGGCCCGGACGGTGCGCGCATGATCTTCGGCGCCATCATCGGGGCAGGCATTGCCGGCATACTGATCGCCCCGCTGGTCAGCCGCATGCTGCGCTTCTTCCCGCCTGTCGTCACCGGTACCATCATCCTGGTCATCGGCGTGTCGCTGATGCGCATCGGCATCAACTGGATATTCGGCAATCCGGTCGGGCCGACGGCGCCGAAGATCGTCGATCCGGCCAATGCAGAGTGGCTGAAATCGGTGGATGAATTCGCAGGCTCCGCCGGCTCGACCGTGCTCGCCGTCCCGGAGAAACTGGCGATTGCTCCTTCGCTCAGCAATCCCGCCTATGCCCAGCCCTCGCACATCCTCGTCTCGGCCATAGTGCTCGTCTCGATTCTGTTGATCGCTAGGTTCGGCAAGGGGTTCATCAGCAACATCGCCGTGCTGCTGGGGATCGTGATCGGCGGCGTCATTGCCGGCGTCTTCGGCATGATGCATTTCGACAAGGTCGGCGGCGCAGGCTGGTTCGCGCTGATCACGCCTTTCCATTTCGGCATGCCGATCTTCGACCCGGTCCTCATCCTCACCATGGTGCTGGTGATGATCGTCGTCATGATCGAATCGACCGGCATGTTCCTGGCGCTCGGCGACATGACCGGCAGGAAGATCACGCGGCCGATGCTTTCGGCGGGCCTGCGCACCGACGGGCTCGGCACCGTCATCGGCGGCATCTTCAATACTTTCCCCTACACCAGCTTCTCGCAGAATGTCGGGCTGGTGGGCGTCACCGGCGTGAAGAGCCGCTTCGTCTGCGTGGCGGGCGGCGTCATCCTCATCGTGCTCGGCCTAGTGCCCAAGATGGGCGCGCTGGTCGAGGCGCTGCCGACTTTCGTGCTCGGCGGGGCAGGGCTCGTCATGTTCGGCATGGTAGCCGCGACCGGCATCCGCATCCTGTCGGCCGTCGACTTCAAGTCGAGCCGCAACAATCTGTTCGTGGTCGCGGTGTCGCTCGGCTTCGGCATGATCCCGCTCGTCGCGCCCGACTTCAAGATGTGGCTGCCGCACGCCATCCACCCGCTGATCGAGTCCGGCATCCTCCTCGCCTCGGTCTCGGCCGTGGTTCTCAACGCCTTCTTCAACGGCGCCACCGGCGCGGAAGAGGATTTGCGCGAGGCGGGGATGGCTGCGGAGG
>JAEYXI010000478.1 GCA_023428515.1 Pseudomonadota bacterium
AGCGCCCGCGCCTCGCTTTGGCTGCAGCCGCATCGGATCGGCCTGATCGTCGTCGGCGTCATCCTCGTCGTCTGCGCCGCGCTCTTCATGCGCTGGGACTGGCTGCCGGACTACTACGATCTGGCGCTGCAGGGCCTCTGGCGCACCATCTGGATCCTCGTCGTCACCTGCGTCATCGGCTTCATGCTCGCCGTCCCGATCGGTTTCGTGCAGGTCACCGGCCCGCGCTGGCTGTCATTGCCGGCCTACTGGTTCTGCACCGTCATCCGCGGCACGCCGCTTCTGCTTCAGCTCTGGTTCCTCTATTACGGGCTCGGCTCGCTGTTTCCGCAGTATCCGTGGATACGCGAATCCTTCCTGTGGCCGTATCTCAGGCAGGCATGGCCCTACGCCGTGCTGTCGCTGACGCTCTCCTACGCCGCCTATGAGGGCGAGGTGATGCGCGGCGCCTTCGCCGGCGTGGCGCGCGGACAGCTCGAGGCGGCGCGCGCCTTCGGCATGAGCCGCTGGAAGGTGTTTCGCCGCATCTGGCTGCCGCAGGCGACCTATCGCGCTTTGCCGACGCTGGCCGGCGAAACCGTGCTGCAACTGAAGGCGACGCCGCTGGTCGCCACCATCACCGTCGTCGACATATACGCCGTCGCCTCGCGCGTAAGGCAATCGACCTTCATCGTCTACGAACCGCTGCTTCTGCTGGCGGTCGTCTACCTCTGCATCACCGGCATCCTGGTGTTTGCATTCCGCAAGCTCGAGGCCCGGATACCCAACCGACTGGGATAGCTCCACATGTCCGACACGGTCCGCCTGGATTTGGCCGAAGCTGTTGCGCTCTGCGAGCGGGCGGCCATCGCGGCCGGCGCCAGCGAGGAGGCCGCGGCGTCACTGGCGCAGTCGGTGGTTGCCGCCGAAGCGAAAGGCGTCAAGGCGGTCGGCCTTTCGCATCTCCTCGACTATCTCGCCGCGCTGGAGGCCGGCCGTATCGACGGGCACGCCGAGCCTGTCATCACGCGGCCTTCGCTGGCCGTTCATGTCTCGGACGCCATGGGTGGGTCGGCGCATACGGGCTTCGACCGCGTCTTCGCCGAGATTGCCAAGTCGGCGCGGCTGTTCGGCGTCGCGATCTTTTCGCAGAAAAACGCCTTCACCTGCGGCGAACTCGGCTATTTCACCGGCCGACTGGCCGGCGAAGGGCTGGTCTCCTTCGCCGCCACCAACGGCCCGGCCCTGCTTGCCGGCGCGGGCGGCACCAAGCCGGTCTACTGCACCAACCCGATGTCGTTCGCCGCCCCGGTGGCGGACGGCGCGCCGCTCGTCATCGACCAGTCGTCGAGCGCGACCGCCTTCGTCAGCATCCGCCAGGCCGCCGAAGAGGGCCGCGAGATCCCCGGCGGCTGGGCGCTCGACGCGCAGGGCAAGCCGACCACCGATCCCGCAGCCGCCATGAAAGGCACGCTGCTCGCCTTCGGCGGAAACCGTGGGGCGAACATAGCGCTGATGGTGGAAGTGCTCGCCGCCGGGCTTTCCGGCGCCAACTGGTCGCTCGACGCGCCATCCTTCTCGGAAGGCAATGAGAGCCCAGGGACCGGCCTTTTCGTGCTGGCCATCGACCCGAAGCTGATCGATCCGGAGTTTCCGGCGCGGCTCAAGGCGCAGCTCGATCGCCTTGCCTTCGACTACCATGTCCACATCCCCGGCCGATCGAGAGGCAAGGCGGGCATGCTCGCCAAGGCTCTCGGGATCGACGTTCCCGCAGAGGTTGTCCGGCAAATCTCGGCTTTCGCCGATCGGGCCTGATCCTTCGTCTGACAAATCTGTCGACGGCAGACCAAGAGCGTCTGTTCGCACGCCAATCCTTTCGCAACGTTCCGGCCTGGATTCCAGGGTCGCGCTCCGCTTCGCCACGCTTGCCCGAGAATGACGAAAAAAGCGCTGAACCTTTTTCTGTAGCGGCGCGACCCAGTCACGTCCGGGCGGGATGAACCCGCCCAAACGAGGAATCGGCATCAATCAATCAACGCCCCAGGTTTCTTCAGAACCGGCTCCGCTCCTCGTCCCATCCCAAACTTCAAAGGAACCATCCATCATGACCACCACCAAGACGATCCTGACCGCCGCCCTCATCCTCGGCGCCTTCATGGGCGGAGCCAATGCGCTCGAGCTCAAGGCCAACAGCAAGCCGCAGGCGCCGGGTTCGATCGCCGCGCCGGCCCAGCCGGGCGCTACCGAGGACTATTACTGCAAGAACGGCCACGGCAAGTTCGCCGACTGTAGCCCCGCCTTCGCGGCGGCCTGCAAGAAGATCGGCGGCACCATGTCGGGCGACCAGGCCTGGGGCGGCAAGACCTGCTTCACCCCGTCCTGATGGCTCAACGCATAGGCCGGGGCCGACATGTCGGGAGCCCAGAGCCCGGAAAACCCCGCTTCGGCGGGGTTTTTCGCGTCCGGAATAATGTCCACGGGAGCGATTCAACGTTTCTTGACTTGACCGTGAACGGCCGCATCAGCGCGTTGGGCGATCTCAACACCAGGAGATTTGCATGACCGACTCCGTCGACCGCGCGCCCAGCCGCCGTCTGATCATTCCTCCGCTCGGCAGGCTTTACGCATCGCTCGGCGACGTAGCCGAAACCGTCCTGCGCGTCGTCGCCGGCCTGGCGCTGGTGACGCATGGCTGGGGCAAGATCACGAACCCGTTCGGCGCCGCGGGCATGGTCGAGAGCCTAGGTTTCTATCCTGGCGCGTTCTGGTCGCCAATGCTGGCCGCCACCGAGTTCTTCGGCGGCATATTGATCGCCATCGGCCTGTTGACCCGGCCAGCCTCCTTTGCGGCCCTGTTCGTGCTCCTCGTAACGGTCTATGTGCACTGGATCGTTCGCAGCGAGGGCTATTCCGGCGCGGAGAAGTCGATCCTCTGGGCGGCGATCTTCTTCTATTTCACCATCCGGGGCGCCAACCGCCATTCGGTCGACGCCAAGCTCGGCAAGGAATTCTAGAAGACCTCGAACTGGCTGGCCGGCGGGCAAGTTGACCTGCCGGCACCTTTGCGTTTTCCGCAAAACCGACTATGAGACGGGCTCGAAGCCAAGCGCCGCCAGACGGCCTTGTGGCGTTACCGGAGCCAGCCATGACCGAAATCCTCGAGACACCGAAACTCGTCACCGTTTTCGGAGGCTCGGGCTTCATCGGCCGCCATGTGGTGCGGGCGCTGGCCAAGCGCGGCTACCTCATCCGCGTCGCCACCAGGCGGCCGGAGCTCGCCGGCCACGTCCAGCCGCTCGGCAATGTCGGGCAGATCATGCCCGTGCAGGCCAATCTCAGGGTGCGCTGGTCGGTCGACCGTGCGGTCGAAGGGGCGGCCCATGTCATCAACCTCGTCGGCATCCTGCACAATTCCGGCGCGCAGACCTTCTCGGCCGTACAGGCCGAGGGCGCCAGGAATGTCGCGGAGGCCGCCAAGGCCGTCGGCGCGCGGCTGACGCACGGCTCGGCGATCGGCGCCGACCCGGACTCGGCCTCCGCCTACGCCCGCACCAAGGCGGCAGGCGAAAAGGCCGTGTTCGACACGGTCGAGGATGCGGTGGTTTTCCGCCCCTCCATCGTCTTCGGCCCGGAAGACCAGTTCTTCAACCGTTTTGCCAATATGGCCCGCTACTCGCCGGTGCTGCCGCTGATCGGCGGAGACACGAAGTTCCAGCCGGTCTTCGTCGGCGACGTCGCGGAAGCAATCGCCCGCTCGGTGGACGGCGACGCCAAGGGCGGCCATGTCTACGAACTCGGCGGGCCGAACGTGCTGACCTTCCGCCAGTGCATGGAAGAAATGCTCGAGGTCATCGACCGCAAGCGGTTGCTCGTGCCGGTGCCCTGGTGGGCGGCCGAAATCCAGGGCGCGGTGCTCGGCATGCTGCCCAATCCGCTTTTGACGCGCGACCAGGTCACGATGCTCAGGACGGACAATGTGGTGTCGCGGCAAGCTGAAGAAGGCCGCCGCACCTTCGCCGGCCTCGGCATCCACCCGCAGTCGATCGCATCCATCGTGCCGAGCTATCTCTGGCGCTACCGCGCCGCCGGCCAGTTCACGCACAAAAGCGAAGCGTAAGGGCGCCCTGCCAAAGTGGAGACGCTTGCCGCCCTCCTGCCGTCAGGCATGGAGCTCTGGGTGGCGGCGCTTCTCATCGTTGCAAGCTGCTTCACCTCGGCGATCACCGCGGCCTTCGGGCTCGGCGGCGGCATCGCCATGCTGGCGCTGATGGGGCTTTTCGTGCCGGTCGCCTCGCTGATCCCCGTGCACGGCGCGGTGCAGCTCGGCTCCAACACCGGCCGCGCCTGGCATCAGCGCGCCTTCGTACGCATGGATGTGGCGAAGCCTTTCATCGCCGGCAGCGTGGTCGGCGCGATCATGGGCGTGTTCCTGGTTGTGCAACTGCCCGACGCGCTGCTCAAGCTGGTGCTCGGCGGTTTCATCCTGGTGCTCACCTGGACGAAAATCCCCGGCATCGACCGGCTGGGCAAGGCCGGCCTCGCCGTGGCGAGCGTCGGGATCGCGCTGCTGTCCATGCTGGTTGGCGCAACCGGGCCGCTGGTCGCGGTGATTTTCGCAAAATTCTTCCAGAACGACCGCAAGGCGCTGATCGCCACCAGCGCGGTCGCCATGACGACGCAGCATCTCCTCAAGATCGTCGTCTTCGGCATTGCCGGCTTCGCGTTCTGGGAGTGGGTGCCGCTGGTCGCCGCGATGATCCTGTCCGGCTTCGTCGGCACGATCTATGGCACGGGACTGCTCGAACGCATGCCGGAAGAGACGTTCCGGAAATGGTTCCGGATCGGCATCAGCGTGCTGGCGCTCGATCTGTTGAGGCGCGGGATTTTGGCGCTTTAACCCCAGATATAGAGCGCTGCCAGGCCAACCGCGCCGACGATCAGCCGCCACCAGGCGAACAGCGCGAAACCATGCTTCGAGACATAGTCGAGCAGGTAGCGCACCACGATCACCGCCATGACGAAGGCAGCGATGAAGCCGACGCCGATGACCGGCAGGTCGGCGGCCGAGAGCACGTCGCGGTTCTTGTAGAGGTCGTAGGCGAAGGCGCCGGCCATGGTCGGCATGGCGAGGAAGAAGGAGAATTCCGCCGCCGAGCGCTTGTCGGTACCCATCAGCAGCGCCCCGACGATGGTCGAGCCGGAGCGCGAGGTGCCCGGAATGAGCGCAAGGCACTGGAACAGCCCGATCTTCAGGCAGAGCGAGAGCGGATATTCCATCACGTCGTGGTATTTCGGCTTCAGGTCGAGCCGGTCGACCCAAAGCAGCACCAACCCGCCGAGCAAGAGCATGATGCAGATCAGCTTCGGCGTCTCGAACAGCACCGTCTTGATGAAGCCGTGCCCGAGGACGCCGAGGAAGGCGGCGGGCAGGAAAGCCAGCAGGATGCCGAACACGAAGCGGCGGGTGCGGCCGTCGCTCGGGAAATCGACCAGAAGCTTGATCAGGCGGCCCGAATAGACGGTCAGGATCGGCAGGATCGCGCCGAGCTGGATCAATATTTCGAAGGCCTTGCCGGTGGACTGGAAGCCGAGGAAATGGCCGGCGAGCAATATGTGACCGGTCGAGGAAACCGGTATGAACTCGGTCAGGCCTTCCAGCAGGCCGAGCACAAGGGCATCGATGAGGGACTGATTTTCCATGATTTCCCCAATCTCCGGGAACGGTCGCTATTGCTTGTCACGGCGCGGAACCGGCCCTATAGGTCGGTCGGCCGTGGCGAACCCTGAATCGGGGCGCGCAAGATTTAGCGGCGCTGCCTCCGCGAGGCCAGACGCATTTTCAGTTTTATAACGCGGGATCATGCTGACGCTTTTTCATCATCCGATGTTCGCGACCTGCCGTTTCGTCCGCCTGGCGTTCGGCGAGTTCAACGAGGAATTGGCGCTGATCGAGGAAAAGCCGTGGACCCGGCGCAAGGAGTTCCTGGCGCTGAACGCGGCCGGCACGCTGCCGGTGCTGCTTGCGGAAGGTGACGTGCCGATCATCGGGGCGCACGTTATCGCCGAATATCTCGACGAGACACGCGGCGTTTTGAAGCGCGACCGGCGGTTGCTGGCCGAAGATCCCATGGACAGGGCGGAAATCCGCCGCCTGGCCGACTGGTATCTGGTCAAGACCGAGAGCGAGGTGACCCGCCATCTCGTGCGCGAGCGCGTGCTGAAGCCGCTGATGCCCGAGGCGCTTGGCGGGGGTTCGCCCGATTCGGGCGCCATCCGCGCGGCGCGCGCCAATGTGCGCCAGCACATGAAATACACCAACTGGCTGGCCGGCACGCGCCACTGGCTCGCCGGGCCGCGCATCACCTATGCCGACCTTGCGGCAGCCGCGTCGCTGTCCATCCTCGATTACCTCGGGGAAATCGACTGGAGCGGCCATAGTGCTGCGCGCGAATGGTATACGCGCATGAAGTCGCGGCCTTCCTTCCGGCCGCTGCTCGCCGACCGGGTCCGGGGCCTGTCCCCGGTATCGCACTATGCGGACCTCGATTTCTAGCAAACCGTCAAAGGGCGAGACGCTGCGGCAGATGATCGGCCGGGAAGCGAGGCTTGCCGGATTCGACGCGGTCGCAGTGACGTCCCCCGACGCCATCCCGCTCGCGCCTGTGCGGCTGCGGGAGTTCGTCGCCGACGGTTTCCACGGCTCCATGGACTGGATCGCGGAGACGCTGGAGCGCCGTGCCGACCCCAAAACGCTCTGGCCGGAAGTGCGCTCGATCATCGTGCTCGCCATGAACTACGGCCCCGACCACGATCCGCGCGACGTGCTGGGAAAACGCGACCGTGGCGCGATCTCGGTCTATGCGCAGAACCGCGACTATCACGACGTCATCAAGGGCCGCCTGAAGGACATTGCCGGCCGCATCGTGGCCAAGGCAGGCGGCGACGTAAAAGTGTTTGTCGACACGGCGCCGGTCATGGAGAAGCCGCTTGCCGAAGCCGCCGGCATCGGCTGGCAGGGCAAGCATTCCAACCTCGTCAGCCGCGAATTCGGCTCATGGCTATTCCTAGGGTCGATCTTCACCACAGCCGAGATCGAGCCTGACACGGCGGAAGAGGACCATTGCGGCTCCTGCCGTGCCTGCCTCGATGCTTGCCCGACCGACGCTTTCCCGGCGCCCTACAGGCTCGATGCAAGGCGCTGCATTTCGTATCTCACCATCGAGAACAAGGGGCCGATCCCGCACGAGTTCCGCGAGGCGATCGGCAACCGCATCTATGGCTGCGACGACTGTCTCGCCGCCTGCCCCTGGAACAAGTTCGCGCGCGAAGCGTCGGAGGTGAAACTCGCCGCACGCGACGATCTGCGCGAGCCGCCGCTCGCCGAGCTTTTGCAACTCGACGATGCGGCTTTCCGCACACTCTTCTCGGGATCGCCGGTCAAGCGCATCGGCCGCGACCGTTTTCTGCGCAACGTCCTGATCGCCGCCGGGAATTCGGGCGATCTCGCGCTCGTCGCGCGCTGCCGCGAACTGCTCACAGACAGCTCGCCGCTGGTGCGCGGCACGGCTGTGTGGGCGTTGTCGCGGCTGGTTGAAAAGGACGCGTTCATCCATCTTGCGGGCGACGTCGCAGAACAGGATGCGGATGTGCAGGCGGAATGGGACGCGGCGCTTACATTCGCTTCGTCGGCGCAGCCCCTCATCGCCCTGCCGGGCACTTCTCCCCGTAGGAACGGGGAGAAGGATGCCGTCCGCAACGGTGGCGAACCCCTCTCCCCGTCCTTAACGGGGAGAGGGTAAGAGGCAGGTAAAAGGAACAGCATGACATCACGCTTCTTCATCTTCGGCGCCGGTTATTCGGCGAAGGCCTTTGCCGCGACACACGGCGATCGGTCGGTCGAAATTGCCGGCACGACGCGCTCGCCGGAAAAATTCGACGCGCTCAGACGCGTGGGGATCGAACCGCTCCTTTTCGATGGGAAGGAGTTTTCGCCTGATCTGCTGGAGTGGCTGAGACAGGCGACGCACCTCATCGTATCGATCTCGCCGGAGGAAGGCGGTGATCCGGTGGTCGGAATGGTTGGAGGCGATCTGGCGAAACTGGCGCCAAGCCTGCGCTGGATAGGCTATCTCTCGACCGTCGGGGTCTACGGCAATTACGACGGTGGCTGGGTCGACGAAACCGGTGAATGCCGGCCGGTGTCGAAACGCTCTCAGCTACGCCTCGAAGCCGAAAACCAGTGGCTGGCGCTGGGTGAAGAGGCCGGCGTGCCTGTCGCGGTGTTCCGCCTCTCCGGCATCTACGGTCCCGGCCGCAACGCCTTCGTCAACCTCCAGAACGGCACCGCCAAGCGACTGATAAAACCCGGCCAGGTGTTCAACCGCATCCACGTCGCCGACATCGCGGGTACCCTGTGGCATCTGGCGGACAGCGATGTCGGCGGCGTCTTCAACGTCACCGACGATATGCCCGCGCCGCCGCAGGACGTGGTGAGCTATGCCGCCGGATTGATGGGGGTCGCGCCGCCGCCCGAAATTCCTTTCGCGTCTGCCCAACTTTCGCCCATGGCGCGGTCTTTCTATGGCGAGAACAAGCGCGTCTCGAACGCGGCGCTCAAGGGGACCGGCTATCGATTTCGTCATCCCGACTACCGCTCGGCCTTCGATGCCATGTGGGCGGCGGGCGACTGGAAGGGTGAAGGCGATAGCGACGCAAGGAGCCCGATGAAGCGCTAGACGGCCGCGAGATGGGCTTCGAGGATCGCGAAAGCGCCGCGATCGACGGTGGCGGCGGCGTTTACGGTTGGGTAACCATCGGGGTCCAGGGTCGGGGCCGGAGAAAGGCTGGGACAGCCCATGAAGACACTTCTGACATCCGTGCTGAAGCTTGCGGCGGTCGCGGTCGCCGCTTTCGCCATGTCCGGCATCGAGGCGCCGCAGGCCGGCGCCGAGGAGCTTGCGAAAAACCTGTTCGGCCACCAGCCGCTGCCGGCCGCCATCCCGGCTAAATCCTACGG
>JAEYXI010000508.1 GCA_023428515.1 Pseudomonadota bacterium
AACCTGACCTGACCGCAGGTCAAAGTGGCCGCGACTCTCGCGGCCGCTCTCACACCGGCTGAAGGTTCCGCCGCCGCGCCTGCCTCGTGCTGACCGCAAGCACGCCGAGCGCAGCCAGAGCGAACACCGCCGCTATCAGCCCGAGTTCGGCGGGCGGCGCCAGTTGCAGCGCCTGGCCGCCGACGAAGCTGCCGAGCGCGATGCCGAAATACATGGCCGACACGTTGAGCGGCTTGGTGAGGCTGGCAAGCTCGGGCGCCACGGCGACCAGCCGGCTCGCCTGCGCCGGCGGGAACATCCAGCCGACGATGCCCCAGGGCAGCATCAGCGCGATCAACAGCGGTCCGGCTAGGTTGCTTGGTGCGAATTCGAGCACCGCCGTCAGCAGCAGGCAGACCAGGATGAAGGCCGTGAGCGACAGTGCGACGAGGCGCGTCGCGCCCAGCCGGTCGGCAAGCTGGCCACTCGAATAATTGCCGATGATCGCGCCAAGCCCGAAGACCAGCAGCATGGCCGGGACCATGGCGACCGGCAGGCCGGCGCCCTCTGTCGCCAGCGGGCCGAAATAGCAGATCACCGCGAAGCCGCCGGACAGATAGAGAAAGGTCACGACAAGCGACGGCAGCACGCCCGGCCGGCCGATCACCATCACCCGCTCCTTAAGCGACAGCTTCACACCCGATATCCCGTGCGGCAGGCGCAGCCACAGCACGGCGAGGCAGAAAATCGCGAGCGCGGCGACGAAGAGGTAGGTCGCGTGCCAGCCGGCCAGGTTGCCGATCAGCGCTCCCAGCGGTGCGCCGAGCGCAACCGCGAGCGTCGTGCCGCCAAGCACCGCCGACACGGCCCTAGCCCGGTGGTCGGGCGACGACAATGCGATCGCCGTCGCCTGCGCGGTCGAGGCGAAGAGCCCGGCCGCCGTGCCCATGACGATCTGCGCGCCAAGCAGGCCGAGATAGGAGCCGCTCGCAGCGGCTAGCGCATTGCCCGATATGAAGCAGAGAAGCGCCAGTGCGATCACCCGGCGGCGGTCGACCGCGCCGAACAGCGTGGAGAGTACGGGCGTGCCGATCGCATAGGCGAGCGAGAACACCGTCATCAGGTGGCCGGCCTCGGCAATGGAGATTTTCGCCGACGCCGAGATCAGCGGCAAAAGGCCGGCAAAGACGAAAGCGACCGTGCTGGTGGCGAAAGCGCCGACGGCCAACCATATCAGGCGTCTGTCCATCGCCTTATCCTTTGTTCAAAATTCATTGAACAATTGAACCTTCCGCACAAATATGTCAAGGAAACAGCGTCTCGTTCCTGACACCTTTTGTCGGGAGCCGCCGATTTTCGAGGAGACAAAGGAGAACGGAATGGCCCTGCCCCATCCCTCGGTCGAACAGCTCGATCTCGCCACCATCCTCGGCGTGCTCGGCGATCCGACCAGGCTCGGCATCGTCGCCTATCTCGCCCGCAACGAAAACAACCCTTTGTCCTGCGGCCAGTTCCTCGATTTGGGATCGAAGACCAACATCAGCTACCACCTCGCCAAGCTGCGCGAGGCGGGCGTCACGAAGACTGAGGCCGTCGGCACCTCCAGGCTGATCACACTCAGGCGCGACGACCTCGACCGGCGCTTTCCCGGCCTGCTCGACTCGATCCTGGCATCGGCCCGGGAGCTGCCGCTGTTCGAACCGGCCGGTCCTGAAACGGTCTCCTGACCCTTCCTCCCGCCCCACGGCTTCTCTTGTCGCCGCCCACCGATCCGGACTAGCCTTGCTCATGCGAATAGCGGCGGCGCTCCTGTTTTCATCGCTCTCGACGGCGGCCCTTGCGCAGGACTGCGTCGTGCTGCTGCACGGGCTGGCCCGCACGGAGACGTCTTTCCTCCTCATGGAGGAGACGCTGAAAAGTTTCGACTTCGCCGTCGTCAGCGAGACCTACCCCTCGGTGGACGAGCCGATCGACAAGCTGATCGCCTATGTCGACGCGTCGGCGGCAAAGTGCGGCGATGCGGAGCGCGTGCATTTCGTCACCCATTCCATGGGCGGCATCCTGCTCAGGGCATGGCTTCAAGAGGACAGGCCGGAAAATCTCGGCCGCGTCGTCATGCTGGCGCCGCCCAATCGCGGCTCGGAAGTGGTCGACACGTTCGGCGACCTCGCCATCTTCGAATTCATCAACGGTCCGGCCGGCTCCGAACTCGGCACCGGGCCGGAGAGCGTTCCAAACCGGCTTGGCGCGGCCGATTTCGAACTCGGCATCATTGCCGGCAACCACTCTATCAACCCGATCCTGTCATATGTGTTCGACGGGCCGAATGACGGCAAGGTATCGGTCGAAAGCACCAAGCTCGAGGGCATGGCCGATCACATCGTCCTGCCGACGACCCACACCTTCATGATGAACAATCCGCTGGTCATCGCCCAGACCGTCAACTTCCTCCGCGACGGCCATTTCGACCATCAGCTGACCCTCGGCAAGCTGTTCATGAAAGCCATCGCCAACTGAGTTGACGCACGCGACGCCCGGCGCGGGGCTATCGCGCTGCGTTCGCCACGCC
>JAEYXI010000605.1 GCA_023428515.1 Pseudomonadota bacterium
GGGCTGGCGAGGGCATCGTTCAATCTCCGAATACGGTCCCGGCAGCATTGTTCGGCAAAGCGGTTTTGGCAAGTCGGGCGAAATCGGCCTTTCATCAGCCATTGTCTTCCGTTTCGCCCTGTTAATCGCCAGCCGGCTGTGCTGTTATCGCCGCCTGATCGCATTGCTCGCATGCCCGTCGGGGGGCCGCGGCGCGATCTGTCGCGGGCGGAGCGATGAGCAGATACCTGACCACTCTTGCGGCCTTGCTGTGCCTGTTTCCAGCAGCCGCCGGCGCCCAGACTCCCGGCGTCACGGACGAGCACATACTGTTCGGCCAGTCGGCGGCGTTGGGCGGACCGGCAGCCGATCTCGGAACCGAGATGCGGCGCGGCATTGTCGCGGCCTTCGAGGAGATCAACCGGGCGGGCGGCGTCGGTGGCCGTCGACTGGAGTTGCGCGCCTACGACGACCGCTACGAGCCCGAGCTCGCGGTAGCCAACACGCTCAAGCTCATCGAGGAGGACGATGTCTTCGCCCTGATCGGTGCGGTCGGCACCCCGACCTCGGCGGCGGCGGAACCGATCGCGCGCGCCGCCGGCGTTCCCTTCATCGCGCCGTTCTCCGGCGCCGAATTCCTGCGCGACCCGGCCCTCACCGGCGTCATCAACGTACGCGCCTCCTATTTCGAGGAGACCGAGGCGATGGTGGAGCGGCTCGTCACCGACCGCGGCTTCTCGCGTATCGGCGTCCTCTACCAGGACGATTCCTATGGCCGCAGCGGCCTCGCCGGAGTGCAGCGGGCACTCGACAAGCGCGGGCTCGAACTCGCCGGTACCGGGACTTACCAGCGCAACACGACGGCCGTGAAAACCGCATTGCTCGGGCTGGCCAGCAGGAAGCCGGAGGCGATCATCATCGTCGGCGCGTATCTCCCAAGCGCGATGTTCACCCAATGGGCTCGCAAGCTCGGCGTGGATGCGCTCATCCTCAACGTCTCCTTCGTCGGCAGCTACGCCCTCGCCAACGCCCTCGGCCCGGCCGGCGACGGCGTCTACATCACCCAGGTCGTGCCGTTCCCCGAGGGCGACGCCATTCCACTGCTTGCCCAATACAGGCAGGCGCTCGTCACGAACGATTCGAGGGCGCATCCTTCGTTCGGATCGCTGGAAGGCTATATCGCCGGGCGCCTGACCGCCGCGGTGCTCGCCCGGATGAGCGGCCCGCCGACCCGCGAAGGTTTTCTGAAAACACTGGCCGACACCGGCACCTTCGACATCGGGGGCCTGATGCTCGACTACGGGCCGAGCGACAATCGCGGCTCGGACAAGGTCTTCCTGA
The DNA here is from genome assembly GCA_023428515.1 of Pseudomonadota bacterium. Next base: position 1,321 of record JAEYXI010000605.1, read on the forward strand.
CGGTGGTCCGCAACGGAACCGTCGTGCCCGCCGAGCGGCTGGCGCCATGAACCAGGCCGCCAGCGACGTTGCAGGCCAGCGCCGGCGACCGCGCCTGGGCCTGTCGGTCAAGCTCTACGCGGCGATCGCCGGGGCCGTGGCGCTGACGCTGGCTGCAAGCGTTGTCGCCTGGATATCCTTTGTCGAGCTTGGGCAGCTGCAGCGGCGCATCACGCGCGAGCACATCCCCTCGATCACCGATTCGCTTCGGCTCGCACAGCAGAGCGCCCTGATCGCGGCGACCGCGCCGACGCTCGTCACCGCCTCGAACGAGGTGGAGCGGCGCCACATGATGGTGGCGCTTCGCCATCAGCAGGACATCATCGTCGGGCTGACCAACGACCTGGAGAGGGATGCCGCCCGGGCGACCGACCCCGGCATTCCGAGACACCTTATCGTCGAGGTAAGGGCGGCCAGCGGCGACCTCTTCAGCGTCCTCGACCGGCTCGACCAGTCCGTCGGACGCCAATTGGAACTCAAGGCCGCCCTGGCGGAACGCCATGGTCAAGCCGTCGAGGCTCACCGCCGCCTGATCGAAAGCCTGGCCCCCCTTCTCGACGACGCGACGCTTTTCCTGGTGACCGGCTATCGCAACATCGAGGATGTCGTGCCGGTGCCGCCCGGAGTACGCCACTCGACCCAGGCGCTGCTCGAATATGCCGCGATCGCCCAGCTCGGCATCGAGAGCAACCTGATCGGCGGACTGTTGTCCGAAGCGGTGAACCTCCCCGACGACAATCTCATACCGCCGCTGCGCGAACGTTTCGTCGCGGCGGCCGACCGGTTCCGCACCGCGTTCCACAATGTCGGGCGCGAAGACCTCGAGGAATTGCGCGGCATCGCCGAAACATTGATCGGCCTTGGAGAGGGCGCGGGCGGCATCTTCGAGCCGCGCCGCGATCTCCTCATCGAAGCGCGGGCAGCCGAGGCGCTCGCCTCCGACGCAAGGCGCATCGCGGCGCGGCTGACAGGCGACGTCGACCGGCTTGTCGAAGGCGTCGAGACGAGGACGAACGAAGCGGTCGAAGCCTCCAATCGCGCGATCGATGTCGGCGGCACGCTGCTCCTGCTGCTGAACGCGATCAGCATACTCGGCGCGCTGCTCATCGGCTGGCTCTACGTAGCACGGCACATAACTGCCCCGGTCGTCCGCATCACCGACGCGGCCGCGGCTTTCGAGGAGTTGCGCTTCCAGCCCGACAGCCTCGCATCCGTGCGCAAACGCCGTGACGAGCTCGGCGAACTGGCACGCACCTTCACGCGCATGGCGGGCGAGGTGCAAACGCGCACCGAGACGCTCGACAGGCTTGTCGCCGAGCGCACCAGCGAGTTGGAAACGGTCGCCAGCCGCCTGGCTAAGTATCTTTCCCCGCAGATCTACAGCTCGATCTTCTCCGCCAAAGGAGCCGCCGTCGGCGCGCTGGCGCGCAAGAACCTGACCATCTTC
>JAEYXI010000613.1 GCA_023428515.1 Pseudomonadota bacterium
GCGCCAGCTCTTCGGTCAGCGGCGCATTCGCGAACAGCGTCGCGATCTCGCCGGCCGCGGCGAAGCCAGCGCGCAGCGCGCCGAGGTCGCGCGGGCCGCCGCGGTTGAGCGCCAGCCTCGTCAGCGCGCGCGGCATGTCGGCGACTTGTCTCAGTGACAGCCTCAGCGCCTCGCAAAGCCTGGTCTCGGCTAGAAAGAAAGAAACCGAATCCAGCCGCCGGTTGATCGCCTGGGGATCGGTCAGCGGCGCGGTCAGCCGGTCGGCGAGCAGCCTGGCGCCGCCGCCCGTTACCGTGCGGTCTATCGCCCTGAACAGCGAGCCGTCGCGGCTGCCCGACAGCGTCTTCATCAGCTCGAGGTTGGCGCGCGTCGCCGGGTCGATGAAGAGCGGCGCGCCGTTCTCCTCGCGCTCGGGGAAATCGAGCGGCGGCCGCTCCGCCTTCTGCGTCTTCTCGACATAGGCGATGACAGCTGAGATCGCCGACAGCTCGGCGCGGCCGAAGCTGCCGAAACTGTCCAGCGTGGCGATGCCGTAGAAGCGCGCGACACGGCCGGACGCGGCGCTGGAATCGAACAGCGCGGCCGGCTGCGGGTTCGCCACGCGGCCGAGCACGTCGAAGACGGCCTTCAGCTCCTCGTCGTAGAACACCGTGTCGGCGACGATCAGTTCGCGCGGATCGACGCGCAGCACGTCCGACAGCAGCCGCTCGGCATTGGTTTCTGCGACGCGGAACGCGCCGGTCGAGATTTCGGTCCAGGCCAAGGCATAAGAATTCTCACCGCCCTTCACGCGCCCCAGCGCCATCAGGAAACTCGACTCGGCCGGCGAAAGCAGCTTCTCCTCGGTGATGGTGCCCGGCGTCACCAGGCGGACCACGTCGCGCTTCACCACCGACTTCGAGCCGCGCTTCTTCGCCTCGGCGGGATCCTCGACCTGCTCGCAGACGGCGACGCGAAAACCCAGCGCGATCAGCTTCTGCAGATAGTCGTCGGCGGCATGCACCGGCACGCCGCACATCGGTATGTCCTGCCCGAGATGCTTGCCGCGCTTGGTGAGCACGATGCCCAGCGCGCGCGACGCCTGTTCCGCGTCGTCGAAGAACAGCTCGTAGAAATCGCCCATGCGATAAAAGAGCAGCGAATCCGGGTTCGCCGCCTTGATCTCCACATACTGCTCCATCATCGGCGTCGCCGCCGGCTGGGCATTCTCGCGTCTTATCGGCGTCTCGTCGTTCACCAAATTCTTCCGTTGGGGCAAAAAGCGTCCGCCACCCGCCTTGTTGGCGGTTTACAGCGGCGAAGTGTAGCCTTAATCCCGAACGCTCCACAAAAACAAAGCAGTTTTCCCTGGGAGGGGATCTTCAGCATGGCCAAGAAACCGGAGAATGCGGGCCCGCAGGTCAGCCCGCAGGAAGCGCTCGACTTCCACGCGCACGGCCGCCCCGGCAAGCTGGAGATCAACCCGACCAAGCCGATGGCGACGCAGCGCGACCTAAGCCTCGCCTATTCGCCGGGCGTCGCGGTGCCCGTGAAGGCCATCGCCGAGGACCCCAGCAGAGCCTTCGACTACACGACCAAGGGCAACATGGTCGCCGTCATCTCCAACGGCACCGCCATCCTCGGCCTCGGCAATCTGGGCGCGCTGGCCTCCAAGCCCGTCATGGAGGGCAAGTCTGTCCTCTTCAAGCGCTTCGCCGACGTCGACAGCATCGACCTCGAGGTCGACACCGAGGACGCCGACCAGTTCATCAACTGCGTGCGCTATCTCGGCCCCTCCTTCGGCGGCATCAACCTCGAGGACATCAAGGCGCCGGAGTGCTTCATCATCGAGCAGCGCCTGCGCGAGCTGATGGACATCCCCGTCTTCCACGACGACCAGCACGGCACCGCCATCATCGCCGCCGCCGGCCTGATCAACGCTCTTGCAGTCACCGGCCGCGACATGAAGACGGCGAAGCTCGTCTGCAACGGCGCCGGGTCGGCCGGCATCGCCTGCATCGAGCTCGTCAAGTCGATGGGCTTCTCGCCCGAGAACATCCTCCTCTGCGACACCAAGGGCGTGGTCTATCAGGGCCGCACCGAAGGCATGAACCAGTGGAAGTCGGCGCATGCGGTGAAGACCGACAAGCGCACGCTCGCCGACGCGCTCGACGGCGCCGACATCGTCTTCGGCCTCTCCGCCAAGGGCGCCTTCACCACCGAGATGATCCGCTCCATGGCGCCGAAGCCGATCATCTTCGCCATGGCCAATCCCGATCCGGAGATCACGCCGGAGGAGGTGGCAAAAATCCGCGACGACGCCATCATGGCGACCGGCCGCTCGGACTATCCCAACCAGGTCAACAACGTGCTGGGCTTCCCCTACATTTTCCGCGGGGCGCTCGACGTGCGCGCGACCACCATCAACGACGCCATGAAGGTCGCGGCGGCCGAGGCGCTCGCCGCGCTCGCCCGCCAGGACGTGCCCGACGATGTCGCCGCCGCCTACCAGGGCAACCGGCCGAAGTTCGGCCCGCAATACATCATCCCCGTGCCGTTCGACCCCAGGCTGATCTCGGCGATCCCGATGGCCGTCGCCAAGGCCGCGATGGACTCGGGCGTCGCGCGCAAGCCGATATCAGACATGGAGAAATACGCGCAGGAGCTTTCCGCCCGCCGCGACCCGATCGCCTCGACGCTCAGCCGCATCTACGACCGCGTGCGCAGGAAGCCGCAGCGCGTCGTCTTCGCCGAGGGCGAGGAGGAGCAGGTGATGCGCGCCGCCGTCTCCTATGTGAACCAGCGGCTCGGAACGGCGATCCTTGTCGGGCGCGAGGAGGTCGTGCGCGAGAATGCGCGCCTCGCCGGCGTCGACCTCGAGAAGCCCGGCATCGAGATCATCAATGCGCGCCTGTCGAAGCGCAACGCCGTCTACACCGACTACCTCTACGAGCGCGTGCAGCGCAACGGCTTCCTCTTCCGTGACGCGCAGCGGCTGATCAACAACGACCGCAACCATTTCGCCGCCTGCATGGTGGCGCTGGGCGACGCAGACGCGATGGTCACCGGCCTGACGCGCAACTATTCGACCGCGCTCGACGATGTCAGGCGCGTCATCGACGCGCGCCCGGGCCACCCGGTCATCGGCGTGTCGATCGCGCTCTGCCGGGGACGCACCGTGCTCGTCGCCGACACCGCCGTGCACGACATGCCTGATGCCGTCGAGATCGCCGACATCGCTGAGGAAGCCGCCGGCTTCGCGCGCCGCATGGGCTACGAGCCGCGCGTGGCCATGCTCGCCTACTCCACCTTCGGCCACCCGGCCGGCGAGCGCTCCGAGCGCGTGCAGGAGGCGGTGAAGATCCTCGACAAGCGCCGCGTCGATTTCGAGTATGACGGCGAGATGGCCGCCGACGTCGCGCTCAACCCCGAGGTGATGAAGCGCTATCCCTTCTGCCGCCTGTCAGGCCCGGCCAACGTGCTGGTCATGCCCGCCTTCCACTCGGCCTCGATCTCGACAAAGATGCTACAGGAACTCGGCGGCTCCACCGTCATCGGCCCGCTGCTGGTCGGCCTCAACAAGCCGGTGCAGATCGTGTCGCTGTCAGCCAAGGACAGCGACATCGTCAACATGGCGGCGATCGCGGCTTATGCGGCGGGGGTGTGAGGGTGGAGAAGAGCTTGCCTTTGCGCCAAAGCGGAAACGAACAAAGCTTAGAATTTCTCTTGCGATAGGCTCACCTCTCTAGTTTTATGTCGTGCGCCATATCACAAGCAGCGAAAAAGTATCGTGCACGATTCTGTAACGTCTCCGGATGCAGTTCTGGATAAAACAGACCCCGGCGACGATGTCGCCGCACGGTTTGACTATCAGCACACATATGCCGCGATAAATGCAATTCGCTTGGTCTCGGGTGGCGGAGAATATATTGAAGTTATTTGTGAGAACCACGAAGATTTTCTGCTGAAGAAGACGACAGGAAAGTTCACTGGTACCCAGATTAAGACCCGGAAGATTACCCTCGCGCCGTTTAAGGCGACTGATACTCAGGTCAAAGGAGCATTGGCCAAATTCTGCCATCTAGACCGCAGGTTTCCTAATTGCTTCGATGGTTTTGACTTCACGACCAATCATACCTTCTGGGAGAATGAGAAGACCCAGCAAAATCTTCCTTGGCTCTTGAACACCCTCAGAGACCGGGGCGGTATAAAAGGACTTCGTTCGGACAACCCACTGCGCCTATTCGTCGAAGGAATCGCAGACGAGGCCGGCCTCAAGCCTCCAGAAGTGGCTGGCACACTGGTTAAGACGACTGTGCGCGGTCACGAAGCGGAAATTGGACATATTCGAAGCAGCGTCCAGAATGCGCTGTGCGAATGTCCCGGAGTGGAGAACCTACCCTTCGCCACAGTCGCACAGATCGCGAAGGCGATTACTCAACTTGCGCGCGACGCTTCTGGCAAAACCATGCGGGGGCCTATTGCGGAACTTTTCGCCCCCGGGACTGACCTGAAGCAGGCAGTGGATGACCAACTCCTAGCAGGAAAACGCATTTGCAAGGACGATGTACTCGCCATCATCGATCAGTTCAGCGGCGGCAAGCCGTATCAAGACCTAGACGTCGCAGAGCTAGTCACGACTGAGGACGTTCCATCCGATCTGGTTGTGGCGTTTCGTAAGCTCGCCAAGGGCGGCGTTGAAGCCGCACGGGTGACCAACATTGAGGACCGTGTTCGTTCATTTGAGTATTTATTCATCGAATGGAGCCGCAAGTACGGTCCCGACGAAGCAGCGAGGCGGTACAATAATATCCTTGCCGCGGTGCAGTTCGAGGCCGCAGAGGCGCATGCTTATGCCGAGAAGAATGGCGAACCCTATGGCTCCGCAATGTATGGCGAACTTGCCCTCCGCTTACAGGCACGCGCCAGAAACGATCGCGATCAACTCTACGGATGTCGTCCGGAACATCTGATCGGAGCTGCAGGGACCCTTACGCAAAAGTGCAAGACTTGGTGGTCGCCGCACTTTGATGTCCGTGAGGACGCCCCATGAGCCTGGACGTCGTTGAGATTGTCACGGCGCTAGATCAGGACGAGGATGTTCATCTGGCCCGCATCGTAGTCCTACTCAAAGCATTCTCTGAAGCCGACGCCCCTGCGATTGAAGGCATTACGAAGTTGGCAAAGCTCGACTTCCTACTTCGATACCCCTCATGTCTCGAGAAGGCCCTGACTGCACGAGGTGTCCCCGCCAGGAACATTCCGGTCGATGACTTCGAGCGCCTGACGATTGAGGCCCGGATGATACGTTACCGCTACGGTCCATGGGACCACCGGTATCGCCGCTTTCTCAACATTTTAGTTGCCCGGCGGCTAGCAGTCGTCCGGACTGATGGACGTACGATCCAAATCGACCTCACACCTCTTGGACATAGTGTAGCTGAAAAGCTTTCCGAAGCGCCTGCGTTTTCACGGGTTTATCAGCGAGCCGTTTTGTTGAAGAAACACCTAAATCTGAAGGCTCGCGCCTTGATGGAGTTCATATACGAACAGTTCCCTGAACTGACCTCCCTAGAGTTCAACGAAGGGATAGCTTTTACAGGGGAAGCTCGATGAAGCTGCTGATCGAGTCTCTTACCCTGCTGTGCAAGCACAGCGAGGAACGAGTGCCATTTTCCCCTCGAATCTCATTTTTCCACGGGGAGATGTCCGCAGGTAAATCCACAATAGCGGAACTGATCGACTACTGCCTCGGCGGTACGCTGCAAAAGACGCCTGCGATCCAAAGTGAGCTAGTCGGCGTGCAACTCCAAGCCCTCGCGGGAGACACCAACCTGCTGATTGAGCGGAACCCTAAGACGGCTTCCTCTGTCGAGGTGACGTGGGAGCGCGACGGTGTGGCCGGACGCGAAAATTTTCCACTTGCCGCCGGCGATCTGCCGATCATAGGCGATGAGATATACAACTACAGCGATTTCCTCCTGAACAGCCTAGGTATGCCGATACTGAAAGTTCGCAAGCGCAAGGGCGACCAGGAGTCCGCTCTCCAGCGGTTGGGCTTCCGGGACTTCTACAAGTTTTGCTACCTCGACCAGCCCGACTTGGATTCGAGCTTTTTCCTGCTCGACCAGCCCATCAGGCAAGAGAAATCCAAGGATGTGCTACGCTATATTCTAGGATTTCACAGCGATCGGCTAAATGAATTGCAGGCTGAACTCTCCGAAGTCCGTCAAGCTCAGCGAACAATGCGCGAGGCCGCGACACAGATCGACGAATTCCTGCGTCGTTACGGCTTCGCCTCGAAAGCGACCATTGAAGCCGAGATCAACAAACTCAACACGGAGGAAGAAGGACTCGACGAGGAGATCGAAAATCAAGCTAGCGATACTCTCCCAACGGCAACCGTGGCTGAGGAAGACCAGGCAATAGTCAACGATTATTCGCAGGCGATCGAGTCCAAAACTGCAGCGATAGCGGATATTGAGCAACGCCTGAAGGAGCAGGAGTCGTTAATCGCTGAGTTCATAGCCATGAAGTTCAAACTTGCTCGCTCTTCAACCGCGTCAGAGTTGTTAAAGGGCGCATTGTTCCATGCTTGCCCTGCCTGCGGAACCGACGTCAGTCAGAAGCCCGATGGCGCGCACTGCGTATTGTGTAAGTCAGACCTCGCCGAAGCACCCGGTGGTTTTGAAAGTGATAGCGCCGTCATGGAACGCGATCTTTCTGACCGGATCGACGACCTAAAGCGATCGGTGCAACGACTGAAGAGGTCACTGGACCGTCAGCGCGAAGAGATGTCCGCACTTACCAACAAGCGTGCCGATGCGCAGCGACGGGTGGAGATGGCACGCAAGCAGATCGAGTCCGAATACATGAGACGAGCGAGAAAACTTGAGAGTCGTCGTGGCGCTATCAGAGAACGGCGCCAGCTGTTAGCGCGCATTAGTGGAATGCCTGGGGAAGTCGAGGCCAAAATGAAGGAAGCTGATAGCCTGTCAGGCAGGATCAGCGAACTGGAGCGGGACATCCACGCTGAGCAAGGGCGTTTCGAAGCCGGCCGTCAGAATATTGTTGCGCTTGAGAAGAATTTTCACGCGCTGCTGCGAGCTATTCATTTCCCTGAAATAAAAGAAGACGACACGGTCTTTGTGAATCAACGCACTTGGTTCCCGTACGTGCATCCAAAGGGCAACGAGTCCCTTGCGTGGACATTTAGCGATGCAGGTTCCGGTGGAAAGATGGTGCTTTTCAAAATCTGTTTTGCGCTTGCCCTGCACCAGACGGCAGCGCAGCGCGATTTGCCGCTACCTAAGCTTATCATCATCGACTCCCCGATGAAAAACATTACGCCTGACATCAATCCGGAGATATTCACCAACTTTTACAATGAGCTTTATCGACTGTTAGAGCATGATCTGAAGTTGTGGCAGTGCATCATGATCGATCAAACGCTCTTCGAACCGCCGCCTACGCTTGGTGATCACGTAGAACGGCTTATGAGGAAGAACGACAAGGATCATCCGCCGCTTATCAGTTATTATCACGGCCACTAGGGCGGTCGCCAAATGCGGCGCGGCTGGGCGTCCTATGTTGGGATAGTCGGCGCGCCGGCCGAATGACCTTATTCTCCGCGCCTGCAAAATAATTTCATCCACACCCCTCGCACCTCCCGCATAATCCACGTCACCGCCCTCGCGGGAACCCGGGTCATGAACCGGATGACGGGGAGGGCGGCGGCGCCGGATCGGTCGCGCTAACGGTGGCGCGGCTGGGTGATGAACCCCCAGGTCCGGGCCCTGACCGAGGCTGCGTGCGCGAATGCCGCCCCCTCCGGTAGGGCAAGAACGCCGGCGACGCCTGGGAAACCGCGCCGCAAACTAAAAACAGATGGTGCGGTCCCGGGCGTCGCTTCCCGACCTTCATCATCCTCTCCCGAAGGACCCGCGAATGGGCCCTTCGGGTCAACGGCCAGGTGCTTCGGCGAGCGTGGCGACGGCCACGCA
>JAEYXI010000624.1 GCA_023428515.1 Pseudomonadota bacterium
GCGCAAGGGCAATCCCAAGGGGATCCACGACTGGGGCGACCTAGTGAAGGGCGATGTCCAGATCGTGACACCGAACCCCAAGACCTCCGGCGGCGCCCGCTGGAACTATCTCGCAGCCTGGGCCTGGGCCCACAAGCAGTTCGGCGGCGACGAGGCGAAGATCAGGGACTATGTCGCCGACCTTTACAAGCGCGCTCCAGTTCTCGATTCCGGTGCGCGCGGCTCGCTGACCACCTTCGCGCAGCGCCAGATCGGCGACGTGCTGCTTGCCTGGGAGAATGAGGCGGCACTTGCCGGCGCCGAGTTCGGCGAGGACGCGTTCGACATCGTCGTTCCGCCCTCCTCGATCCTCGCCGAGCCGCCGGTCGCGGTCGTCGACGCCAATGTCGATGCCAAGGGTACGCGCAAGGCTGCGGAGGCCTATCTCAACTATCTCTATTCCGACGAGGGCCAGCAGATAGCGGCCAAGCACTTCTACCGCCCGTCGAACCCCGACGTGGTGCCGGCGGACATCCTGCAGAAACTGCCGAAACTGGAACTGATCTCGATCGACGATCCGATCTTCGGCGGCTGGGCAAAGGCGCAGCCTTACCACTTCGCCGACGGCGGCGTGTTCGACCAGATCTACAAGCCAACGAACTGAAGATGACCGACGCTGCCCTTGCGCGGGGGTGGCAATTCAGGAGGCCGAGCGTCATTCCGGGTTTCGGACTGACGCGCGGCTTCACGATTGCCTACCTGACGCTGATCATCCTCATCCCGCTTTCGGGTGTCGTCTGGCGCACGACCGGGCTCGGCTGGGCCGAGTTCTGGGCGATCGCCACAGACGAGCGTACCATCAAGTCGCTGCAGATATCTTTCGGCGCCTCGCTGATCGCCGCCCTCGTCAACGTGGTGTTCGGCGTGATCGTCGCCTGGGTGCTGGTGCGCTACCGCTTTCCAGGCCGGCGTATCGTCGACGCCGTCGTCGACCTGCCCTTCGCGCTGCCTACAGCCGTCGCCGGCATTTCGCTGGCCGCTATCTATGCGCCCAACGGCTGGGTCGGCCAGCTTCTCGCCCCCCTCGGCATCAAGGTCGCCTTCACGCCGCTCGGCATCACCGTCGCGCTGATCTTCATCGGCCTGCCCTTCGTGGTGCGCACCGTGCAGCCGGTGATGGAGGAGATCGACCGCGAGGTCGAGGAGGTCGCCGCAACCCTCGGCGCCAACCGCTTCCAGACCATCACCCGTGTCATCCTGCCGGCTCTCGCGCCGGCCGTGCTCACCGGTTTCGCGCTCGCCTTCGCCCGCGCCGTCGGCGAATACGGCTCCGTCATCTTCATCGCCGGCAACATCCCCTATGTCAGCGAAATCGCGCCGCTTCTCATCATCATCAGGCTGGAGGAGTTCAACTATGCCGGCGCGACCGCGATCGCCGCGATCATGCTCCTGATCTCCTTCCTGATGCTGTTCGTCATCAACCTGGTCCAGGCGTGGAGCCGGAGGAAATACGGCTATGTCAGTTGAAGCCACGGATGCTTTGCCGGACCGCTCCGCCTCCGCTAGTCTATCTGGTGTGAGCAAGGGCCGGTATCGGAGCGCGACCACGGAATCGCCGACCACCAAGGCGATCCTCATCACCGTCGCGCTGCTTTTCCTGGCGCTCTTCCTGATCCTGCCGCTCGCCGCGGTCTTCGTCGAAGCGCTACGCAAAGGCGCCGGCGAGTTTTTCGCCAGCTTCGGCGACCCGGACACTCTAGCCGCGATCCGGCTCACCCTGCTCGTTGCGGTGATCGCCGTGCCGCTCAACATGGTCTTCGGCATCGCCGCCGCCTGGGCGATCGCCAAGTTCGAGTTCAAGGGAAAGGCCTTCCTGACCACGCTGATCGACCTGCCCTTCTCGGTCTCACCGGTCATCTCGGGCCTGGTCTACGTGCTCCTCTTCGGCGCCGGCAGCGTGCTCGGCCCCTGGCTGAAGAGCCACGGCATCGAGATCCTGTTCGCCGTGCCCGGCATCGTGCTGGCCACCATCTTCGTCACCTTCCCCTTCGTGGCGCGCGAGTTGATCCCGCTGATGCAGGACCAGGGCACCGGCGACGAAGAGGCCGCACTGTCGCTCGGCGCCAGCGGATGGCAGACCTTCTGGTACGTCACGCTCCCCAACATAAAGTGGGGACTGCTCTACGGCGTGTTGCTCTGCAACGCGCGCGCCATGGGCGAGTTCGGCGCAGTCTCGGTCGTGTCGGGCCACATACGCGGCTTCACCAACACCATGCCGCTGCATGTCGAGATCCTCTACAACGAATACAATTTCGTCGCCGCCTTCGCGGTCTCGACGCTGCTCGCAGGCCTCGCGCTGGTCACGCTCGTTTTGAAGTCATTCCTCGAATACCGCTACGGCGACGAAATTGCCGCATCGAAGAAACATTAGGACCCTTCATGGACGTTTCCATCCGCCATGTCCGCAAGGATTTCGACCGGTTCCCGGCGCTGCGCGATGTGTCGCTCGACATCCGCTCCGGCGAACTCATCGCACTGCTCGGTCCCTCGGGCTCCGGCAAGACCACGCTGCTGAGATTGATCGCCGGCCTCGAGCGGCCGACCACCGGCGCGATCTTCTTCGGCGATGAGGACGCCTCGCACAAGACCGTGCAGGAGCGCAATGTCGGCTTCGTCTTCCAGCATTACGCGCTGTTCCGCCATATGACCGTCGCCGACAATATCGGCTTCGGGCTGAAGGTGCGCCCCGGCGCGACACGACCCGCCAAGGCCGAGATCGGCCGTCGCGCCTCGGAACTGCTCGACCTCGTCCAGCTCTCCGGCCTCGAAAAGCGATATCCCGCACAGCTTTCCGGCGCCCAGCGCCAGCGTGTCGCGCTGGCGCGCGCGCTCGCCATCGAGCCCAAGGTGCTGCTCCTCGACGAACCGTTCGGCGCGCTCGACGCGCAGGGCCGCCGTTAGCTTCGCCGCTGGCTGCGTTACATCCACGACGCCACCGGCCACACCACCGTCTTCGTCACGCACGACCAGGAGGAAGCGCTGGAGCTTGCCGACCGCGTCGTCGTCATGAGCCAGGGCCAGATCGAGCAGATCGGCACCGCCGACGACATCTACGACACGCCCAACTCGCCCTTCGTCTACGGCTTCATCGGCGAGTCGAGCTCGCTGCCTGTCAGGATCGGCAATGGCGAGCTTTGGATCGCCGACCGCACGATCGGCCTGCCGGCGCCCGACGTGGCGGACGGCGATGCCACGCTGTTCTTCCGTCCGCAGGACGTCGAGCTGC
>JAEYXI010000633.1 GCA_023428515.1 Pseudomonadota bacterium
ACTGCTGAGGTGCCGTGGTGCCGCTGTAGAAATCTCTCGGCATGCCGATCGGGCCAGGCGTCTGCTGCGCCGCGGCGCCACCCTGCTTCTGCTGCATGGCGCGCTTTTTCGCAGCGATTGCGGCCGCCTGCGCCTGTTTTGCGGCGGCCTTCTCGGAGGAGTCGGGCTTGCGCTTCACGCAATAGAAGATCGCCTGCTTGATTGACGTCTGCTGGCGCAGCTTCTGTGCCGCCTGCTCGCATATAGCGACGGTTGGAAACTTCTGCGTCGTCATCTGCTTGGCGCCGGAAGCGACGGTTATGACGGTGTAAAGTGTAGCGGCGTCCATCTGATTTTCCTTCGCATGCCGCCAGATGGCGGCGCTGGCACGCGTTCGTCGCGCCAAGGCGCGCCCGCGTCGGGCGCTGTACCGGGAAGCCGCTGTCCTACTTTCCTTCGCCCCGCCTATCAAGTCGATAGGCAACTCGAAACGCCGTGATGAGGACGTCAGGCGGCGTCGACGGACCCGCGGTAGCGTCTCGTCGCGCGGGCACGCATGGCGGTGCCGTCGCCGTCACTCAGCCAGCGCGGAGTGGCGTAAGTGCCGGGCTCAGCGTCATCGAACTGAGAGCGCTGATCGGACTCGATGGGCTGCACGCGGTTCCGACCGGCCTGCTTGGCCGTGTAGAGCGCGCCGTCGGCGCGGTGAAACAGCGCACCGATGTCGCAGGCCATGTCGTCGTGTGAGGCGACGCCGACGCTGACGGTTCCGGCGACGGGATAGCCCTCGATGTCCGCCGCGACTTCAGCGAAGGCGATGCGGACTTTCTCGGCCTGTTCGGTGGCCTCGGCGAGCGTGCTGCCGGGAAGGATCGCGGCGAACTCTTCGCCGCCGAGACGACCGACGATGCAGTGGGCGTCGAGTGTGTCAGAAAGTGTTTCCGAAAAGAGCTGCAATACGCGGTCGCCGAGGCGGTGGCCGTACGTGTCGTTGATCTTCTTGAAATGATCGAGGTCGAAGACCAGCACGGAGACGGGACCGCCGCGCATGCATGGCCCTTCCTCAGCCAGCGCCCGGGCGGATTCGAAAAGCGCACGGCGGTTCGGCAGGCCTGTCAGCGCGTCGGTGAGCGCGAACATCCGATGCTGGATCTCTTGCCGCTCCTTGACGATCGCCAGAACAATGAAAGCCAGCGCGATACGACCGAGCAGTGCCACGAGCACTACGGTCGGCATCCAGGCGCTGGTGTAGACTTGGCCTACGGCCTGGATGGGCATCGTCAACGTCAGCGGCAGCCAGGCGAGATAGCCGAGCCCCATGACGATGAGCAGGATAGCCGCCGGCCAGCGGGAGACGAGGGGCTCACCCTGCTGGCGTCCGAACTCGCCCGCCGCCAGGAGCAAGATGATGCCCATGGCCGCGCTTGCCGCCATGAGACGTTCGTCGAAGGTCTGAATGAGCCCGGTAGCGGCCGCTATGACGAACGCGCAGGGCCAGAGGGCAACCCACAAAGGGTTCAGCGTGCGGCCTTCGAACTGCCGGGCAGCCATCCACTTAACGGCCGCCGAAAGGAGGAGGAGCGCCTGCGCGAAGACCACAAGGCGGGAGTCGCCAATCAGGGAGGCCGCGTTTGCGAAGGCCAGCCCGGCGGCCAGGACCAGCTGAGCGACGCCCCACCACCCGATCAGCGGGTCGGAGCGCTCGCGCCACCACATGAAGCAGAGGAGCAGACCGAGGATCGTCGTCGCCGACAGCGAGACGAGGGAAATGGTCGGCATATCGAGGAACATTGGCGCCCCAGGAACGATCCTCTAAAGGATCCAAGACTGCTGAGGCGCATAATCGTGAAGGGGCGTTGACGGGCAGTCGAGAAACTCCGCCAAATTTTAGGTATCGGTGGCGAAGGCGATCAACGCCGCTTCAAGAGTCCCAGCACAAACAGCAGGATGACCGCTCCGAGGGTGGCGGCTAGAAAATTGCCGCTGGTCGACACCGGCACCATGCCGAGGTGCGGCAGGATGAGGCCGCCGATGCAGGCACCGAGGATGCCGATCACCATGTTGCCGACAAAGCCGAAGCCGTAGCCTTCTACGATCTTGCCGGCGAGCCATCCGGCCAGGGCGCCGATGATGATCCAGCCGAGAAAGGACATCGGAGCAAGCGCCATGGTGTTCCCCATCAAGAATCGCAGACCACCATTACCTACAACGTTCCGATCGTAGCGTCATCGGCGGATCAGATGGACCGCGGTGATGGCGGTCAGGCTGGCGCATCCGGCGAGCGCCATGGCGATTGCGAACTCGTCGCGCAGCAGCCGCAGCACGTGCGCAGCGCCGAGCGGGCCGGCGACTGCAAGGCCATAGATGACCGGCCGGCCAACAAGCACCGCGGTGGCGCCGCCGGCGAGTGCTTTCAGGACGTCCGTGCCGCGGCGGATGCCTCCGTCCATGAGCACCGGAACGCGCCCTGCGATGCGATCAGCGACGGCAGGCAGGGCTTCGATGGTCGCTGGCAGCGTGTCTAGGGTACGTCCGCCGTGATTGGACACAATGACACCTGCCACCCCGTGGCGCACCGCCAGCTCGGCGTCGTCGGGTGACAGGATGCCTTTGAGCAGGATGGGAAGACTTGTCTTGCCGGCAAGCCAATCGATGTCGGCCCAGGTCGGTGCCAGCCTCATGAAGTGGTCCAGTGAGCGGGTCGCGTCGAACGGCATGTGCGGCGAGGCGTAGTGCTGCAAGTTTGCGGCATTGATCCCATGGGGCAGCGCGAAGCCGGCTCGGCGCTCGCGGTCGCGAACGCCG
>JAEYXI010000656.1 GCA_023428515.1 Pseudomonadota bacterium
TGCTATCGCCGATCGTTCCTTTTGGTTGACCACCGTCACTTGTGAGCACTGGCAGGTGACAGTCCCGCGGCTTAGGTTGCCACCAGGAACAATGCTGGTATCCACGAGATGATCGGCAGAATACGCGTCGGCCAGATCACGACATACGTCCTCCGAGTCGCTGTCAGTGTTCTCGGTTTGGCACTGCTCGGCGCCTGCGAGGAACCTAAAAACCGGCTCCCGGCCGCCGAAGCGCGTTTGGATCAGACGTCGTTGTCCGGTCTTTCGGCCGGCGCCTACATGGCCGGGCAGTTTCAGATGGCGCATTCGCGCGATGTCATCGGCGTCGGGATCATAGCCGGCGGGCCTTATGGCTGTGCCGAAAGTGTTTATGCCGGTGTCATGCCGGGGCCTGGCGCGACCTTCCTCAATCTCTCCAAGGCGATGAACGGGTGCATGCTCAATGCCTTGCAGGCGTGGGGCATCCCTGACCCTGCCCAGCTCGCGCGCCGGGCCGGGCAGCTCGCCGAGGAGGGAAAGATTGATCCCGTCTCGAACGTTCTCGATGACCGCATCTATGTTTTCACTGGCCGCCAGGACCGGACGGTGGTGCCCGAAATCGTTGCCGCAACGGTTGCGTTCTATGGCGCCCTGGGTGTGCCGGACGAGCGCATCTCCTTCGTCCGCACTCTTCCGGCGGGGCACGCCTTCGTCACGGATGATTGGGGCGACAGCTGCGATCAGACGGGGGGCCCCTACATCGTCGACTGCAACTACGATCAGGTGGGGGCGATGCTGCGTCACATCTACGGTGAGCTCAGCCCGAAGGCAGCCCAGCCGGCAGGCGAGACGCTGTCTTTCGACCAGCGCGAGTTCGTTGGCGACCTTCCAGATCATGGCCTCAGCGATTCCGGCGTCGTCTATATCCCGCCAGCTTGCCGCGAGACTGGGGGATGCAGGGTGCACGTGGTTCTGCACGGCTGCGCGCAGAACCTGGCGGCCGTGGGGGACGTGCTGGTCGCGCACTCCGGATTTCTGGGCTGGGCTGACGCCAACCGGCTGATCGTGCTGTTTCCGCAGGTCAGAAGCACGCCCGCCAACCCGCAGGCCTGCTGGGATTGGTGGGGTTATACGGGGCCTAAGTTTCTGACACGCGATGGTCCGCAGATCGTTGCTATAAGACGCATGCTGGAACGACTGGCGGCGCCGCGGTCCATGATCTAGAGCAAGGTCATGTGACAGCTTTGTGCCATGATGCCAGGGCATTCGTTTTAGCGTGTGTTGAGGCCAGGAGCCCGCAACGCGCTGGATTTGGGGGAGGGGACCTTGATTGAAGCAGGACGTCTGGCGGCCGATCGCCGGGAAGCCGGCCGGCGCGACTGGCACGATGCCACCGATCCCCGCTTTGCTGCTGCCGGTTTGATTGCGCTGGGTCTCTGGCTCGTCTCGCCGGTGATCCCCGCGTCGATGATGGCCAATGTGCAGGACGACGACCGGGCGGCGGCCTCGACATCCAGCACCGATGACACGTCCGTCCGTTCCCGCAGGAACGAATATACGTTCGGCGGCTACGGCGGGACCTCCTATACACAACCCAGCACGGTCTACGTCGACAATCCCGGCGCGACGGACATGACGGCTTCGGATTTCGGCTGGATCGGCCGGCCGTTCAAGAGCCCGATCTATTATGGGCTGCGCACGCAGCGCTGGAACGCGGACACAATCACCGGCACGATGATTGATTTCACGCATGCCAAAGCCATCGCTGTCGTCGATGACACGGCCAAGTTCACCGGAACGTATGAGGGCAAGCCGCTGCCGGCGTCGGCAAAGCTCGAGACGGTCTTCAACAGGCTCGAGTTCAGTCATGGCCACAACATGCTGACCTTGAATGGACTCGTCAGATCACCATCGTCCTGGTTGCCGGTGCGGCCCTACTTCGGGCTTGGCGGCGGTATTTCCCTGCCGCATACGGAGATCCAGATGGAGGGCAGGACGCGGACCTTCGAATACCAGTTCGCGGGCTACGTCGGCCAGGCGCTGGCAGGCATCGAGGTGCCGATCGGGCGAACGTCGCTGTTCTTCGAGTACAAATTCACCTACGCGCCCTATAGCGTTCCCCTGACCGAAACCCGTCAGGGCGATCTGCTGGTAACGGATCTGTGGCGTCAGTTCCGGGCGTGGATGAGTGGTGAGAAGCCGCCTGGCGGACGACTGACAACCACGCTTTCAACGCATCACGCGATAGGTGGATTGCTGATCAGGTCCCAGACAGCGCCCGCAGTGCCATAGGGGCGCCTACACGCAAAGCGGCCTGCCGGCGCCCACGAGGTTATGGGTCATAGGCTGCCGGTCATTAGCCGTCGGTTTTGGGCTGACGGCTATCGGCTGACGGCAATAGCTGGTCAGCTGGCTGTCGAATGATAGCAATTGCAAGGATATAGCGAACGCTGCCCTTCTTGCAGCCCCTCTGCGGCGACAGGGAGAGGTGCTGCAACTTTCCGATGTGCTGCGCACGCTTCACGGAACCAGACGCCGAGGAAATCGAGCAGCACCCGCAGCTTGGGCAGTACATGCTTGGGGCTCGGGTAAACCGCCCAGACCGCACTGTTCGTCACCAGTTCGTAGTCGCTGAGAATGCGAACCAGATGACCGGCTGCAATATCGTCCCTGACGCGCAGCTCAGACGTTTGAAATATGCCCTGTCCGTCGAGCGTTGCCTGTCGCAGCATCTCGCCGTTGTTGGAGCGCAGTCTGCCGCTGGCGCGCACCACGATCTCATCGTTGCCGCGGCTGAAGCGCCATTGGCGCGCATCGCCAAGCACGAAGCAGTTGTGGCGTTCCAGGTCGGTTGGACTGAGCGGTGCGCCGTTTGCTTTCAGATAGTTCGGGGCGGCGACCACGACCTGATGGTCGTCAGCCAGCCGCTTTGCAATCAGGACGGAGTCGTTGAGTTCGCCGGTACGGATGGCGAGGTCGTAGCCTTCTTCCTGAAGATTGACGATCCGGTCGATCAGATCGACGTGGATTTCGATATCGGGATAATTGCGCATGAACGCGCAAATCGCCGGCGCCAGGAACAGCCGTCCGTAGCAGGCGGGGGCGGAGATCTTGAGTTTGCCCTTGGGCTGGGTGGTGTTCTCGCCCACTGAAGCGCGCGCCGATTCGAGCTCGAGCAGAATACGCTCGACGTAAGCCAGGAACGTGGTCCCCTCTTCAGTGATGCGGATGGATCGGGTGGTGCGATCAAACAGGCGTGCGCGCAGATCGTCTTCAAGGGCTTGCAGGCGCTTCGATATGGTGCCCGGCGTGAGGCCGAGTTCTGTTCCAACAGCCGACAGATTTTGCACCGCCGCCACGCGGGCAAAAATCCGAAGATCCTGTATGTCCATTTTTGTACCCCGGTCCCTCCAGTCTTGCGACCGGCGCATCACGCGCTGCACTCCGCGCGGGGGTATGCGTTGCGTCTACGCCGTCCCAGAGCAGCCAGCGTTGAAAAGCTGGCGGGTGCCCATGCACGTCATGCATCGATAAAATTACGGGGGGGGGGGGGGGGGGGGGGGGGGGGGGGGGGGGGGGGGGGGGGGGGGGGGGGGGGGGGGGGGGGGGGGGGGGGGGGGGGGGGGGGGGGGGGGGGGGGGGGGGGGGGGGGGGGGGGGGG
>JAEYXI010000670.1 GCA_023428515.1 Pseudomonadota bacterium
CGGCTGGCCTCTTGATCTCCGGCTATGCGTTGGGCGTCGTCGTCGGCGCGCCGCTGCTCGGTGCAATCGCCGGCCGCTGGTCGAAGAAGACGCTCTTGATGAGCCTGATGGTGGTGTTCACCATCGGCAACCTCGCCTGCGCCCTGGCGCCCGATTACTGGACGCTGATGGCGGCGCGCGTGCTGACCGCCTTCGCGCATGCATCCTTCTTCGGCGTCGGCTCGGTCGTGGCGACCGGTATGGTGCCGGCGAGCAAGAAGGCGTCGGCCATCGCGGTCATGTTCACGGGCCTCACTGTCGCCAACATACTCGGCGTGCCCTTCGGCACCTGGCTCGGCCAGGCCTATGGCTGGCGCTCGACCTTCTGGGCGGTGACGCTGGTCGGGCTGGCAGCCCTTGCGGTGATCGCGCTGCTGGTGCCGAAGGACCAAAAGGCCGACGCAGCGGAGGAAGCATCCGAGGGCGTGCTGTCCGTGCTCGCCCGCCCGGCGGTCCTGCTCGGCCTATTGACCACCGTGCTCTCCTGGGTTGGCGTCTTCGCCGCCTTCACCTACATCGCGCCGATCCTCACCCAGATCACCGGCTTTGCGGAGGCTGCCGTGTCTCCGATCCTGCTCGTCTTCGGCGGCGGGCTGATCGTCGGCAATCTGCTCGGCGGCCGCCTGGCCGACCGCAGGCTCGTGCCGACGGTGCTCGGCAGCCTGCTGGCGCTGTCGGCCGTGCTTCTTGCCATGACCTTCGCCATCCACGATCAGGTTCTGGCAGTGATCGCGATAGGCCTGTTCGGCGCGACCGCCTTCGCCACTGTCGCGCCGCTGCAGATGTGGGTGCTGGAGAAGGCGGAAGGCGCTGGCCAGGGGCTCGCCTCCTCCTTCAACATCGCGGCGTTCAATCTCGGCAACGCCATCGGCGCATGGCTCGGCGGCTTCGTCATCGACCATGGCCCGGGTCTCGGCGCCGTCACGCTCGTGGCGGGCCTGGTGCCGCTTCTGGCTGTGGCCGTAGCGCTGATCGCGCTGCGCGTCGGGCGAGGCAGCGACCACACGATTTCCGCCACAGCCTGCCCGGAGGCGGCGGAATAATCCGCCGGCCGATCAACTCTTCCGAACATCAAGGAGTCCAGTCATGGAATATCGTCGCCTTGGCGCATCCGGCCTGAAAGTACCTGCGCTTTCCTTCGGCGCCGGCACTTTCGGGGGGTCAGGTCCGCTCTTCAGTCACTGGGGCACCAGCGGCGCGGAAGAGGCGCGGCGGCTGGTCGATATCTGCCTCGACGCCGGCGTCAACCTGTTCGACACGGCGGACGTCTACTCGGCCGGCGCATCGGAAGAGGTGCTCGGCGCAGCCATCAAGGGGCGGCGGGACGCGGTGCTGATCTCGACCAAGACGTCGTTGCCGACGGGTGACGGGCCGAACGACGCCGGTTCCTCGCGCTCGCGGCTGATCAAGGCGGTCGAAGATGCGCTCAAGCGGCTCGGCACCGACTATATCGACCTCCTGCAGCTGCATGCTTTCGATGCCGGCACGCCGGTCGAGGAGGTGCTGTCAACGCTGGACGGCCTGGTGCGCGCCGGGAAGCTGCGCCATGTCGGCGTCTCCAACTTCTCCGGCTGGCAGCTGATGAAATCGCTCGGCGTCGCCGACAGGCATGGCTGGCCGCGCTACGTCGCGCACCAGGTCTATTATTCGCTGGTCGGACGCGACTACGAATGGGAGCTGATGCCGCTTGGTTTAGACCAGGGCGTCGGCGCGCTGGTGTGGAGCCCGCTCGGCTGGGGTCGCCTGACGGGAAAAATCCGGCGCGGCGAGCCTCTGCCGAAAGGAAGTCGCCTGCACGAGACGGCAAGCTTCGGGCCGCCGGTGGAGGACGAGCAACTCTACCGGGTCGTCGACGCGCTCGACGAGGTTGCCGAGGAGACCGGCAAGACCGTGCCGCAGACCGCGATAAACTGGCTGCTCAGGCGTCCCACGGTGTCGTCCGTCATCATCGGCGCACGCAACGAGGAGCAATTGCGCCAGAACCTCGGCGCGGTGGGCTGGTCGCTGACGGCCGAGCAAGTCGCGAAGCTCGACGCTGCCAGCGAGGTGACCGCGCCCTATCCCTATTTTCCCTACCGCCGGCAGGAAGGGTTTGCGCGATTGAACCCGCCCGCCGTCTGATCCTCGCAGACGTTCACACGCGCTATCGCGACTTGCGCCGGGCGTAGGCGACGCAGGAATCGATCATCGTCGCGCAAAGCGCGTTGCGGCCGCTCGGGCGGTTGTTGTCGCCCGAGAATTCGACCTCGGCGACCTTCTGCCCGACGAGGCGGACCTGCGTATGGCAGTAGCCGCTCGGCGAGATGTTGATGGCGCCGCCGACGGCCGGCAGCATCCCGTAGGTCGTCGCCGGCACGACCAGATTTGTGTTGCCGCGTTGAGCCGAGCGGCGGAAACTCCAGATCTGCCCGTCCTGTCCATTGTCGGACGTTGCATCGGGGAAGCCGGCGCACATCCTCAGTTCGGCTTCCGTCAGCCCCACCATCTCGGTGCGGGCGGCTGCCACGGTCGACTGTTCGCCGGCCACGGAGTTGACGTCGTCGGGAACCATGCAGGCAGTAAGCGTCGTTGAGGCAATCATCAGGAAGGCCAGCGCTTCCTGTCGCATAAACATCATCGATCAAAGGCACCCAAAATTCTTCCGGCGACGTTCCTCCTTGCCCGAGGTAAGGC
>JAEYXI010000691.1 GCA_023428515.1 Pseudomonadota bacterium
GGACGGCGTCCTGGTCACGAGGCCCGCCGAATTCGGCATCCTGCGCGGCATCACGCGCACGACCCTGTTCGAGGTAGCCGCCAAGCTCGGCCTGAAGATCGAGGAACGCGAATTCTCCGTCGCCGAAGCCAAGGCGGCGCGCGAGGCCTTCATCAGCTCGGCAACGACGATTGCTCTGCCCGTAGTCGCCATCGACGGCACCCCCATCGCCAACGGTCACCCGGGAAGCGTCGTACTTTCCTTGCGAGACGCCTTTTTTGACGTTGCGGAAAAAAGGCTGGCCTGATAACCGCAGGCGGAAGAATCTTTTGATGTCACGTCTACCTGCCGCCGAAGGCGGCATGCAGACGGTTTGTGTGCTTGACAGGCGTGGTTAAATTTGGCGCACTAGCGTGCGCACTTCGGCGATAGGCGAAAGATAACAAAAATGGCGGAACGCTCGCAAAATCTGCAGGATTTGTTCCTGAACTCGGTCCGAAAGACCAAGAATCCACTTACCATATTCCTCATCAACGGCGTCAAATTGACGGGCGTGGTCACCTCTTTCGACAATTTCTGCGTGCTTTTGCGCCGCGATGGACACTCCCAGCTCGTCTACAAGCACGCCATTTCCACCATCATGCCGAGCCAGCCGGTTCAGATGTTTGATGGCGAGGAAACCAGCCAGGGCGCCTGATTGGCTCGACAGAAGAACGCGGCCCCGGGGGCACGCGAAGAATCGGCGGCCAGGACGGGCATAGACCGCACCAAGGCGCGGACGCGCGCCGCTGTCGTCGTTCCCGTGATGCCGCGAGCATTTCGCACGGACGACGAATCCGCTCAGAATCGACCGCGACTTACCCGATCGGCCGACGCCCGGCATGAAGAGGCGGTCGGGCTGGCGGGGGCGATTGATCTGGATATCGTTTACAGCGTCGTCGTTGTCGTCAACGACCCCAGGCCGGCGACGCTGCTCGGGTCCGGCAAGGTCGAGGAAATAGCCGGAATCGTGAAGGAAAACGACGTCGAGGTGGTCATTTTCGATCATCCGCTGACGCCGGTGCAGCAGCGCAACCTCAAAAAGGAACTGAACGCCAAGGTGCTGGACCGCACTGCGCTCATTCTCGAGATATTCGGCGAGCGCGCCAGAACGAAGGAAGGTGCGCTGCAAGTCGAGCTGGCGCATCTCAACTACCAGAAGGGCCGGCTGGTCCGCAGCTGGACCCACCTCGAGCGGCAGAGGGGCGGCGGCGGCTTCCTCGGCGGCCCCGGCGAAACGCAGATCGAAGCCGACCGGCGCGTGCTGCAGGACAAGATCGTCAAGCTGAAGCGCGAGCTGGAGACGGTGCGGCGAACCCGCGACCTGCACCGCGCCAAGCGCAAGAAGGTGCCGTTTCCGGTGGTCGCGATCGTCGGCTACACCAACGCCGGAAAATCCACGCTTTTCAACCGCCTGACCGGCGCAGGCGTACTCGCGGAGGATATGCTGTTCGCGACGCTCGACCCGACGCTGCGCCGCGTCCGCCTGCCGCACGGCACGCCGATCATCCTCTCCGACACGGTCGGCTTCATCTCGGACCTGCCGACGCATCTGGTCGCCGCCTTCCGCGCCACGCTGGAGGAGGTAGTCGAGGCCGATCTGGTCATTCACCTCCGGGACATCGCAGATCCCGACACGACGGCGCAGGCGGAGGATGTGGAGCGCATCCTCGGCGACCTCGGCGTCGATGCCAGCGACCGCAAGCGGGTGATCGAGGTCTGGAACAAGATCGACCTGCTCGACGAAGGCAACCGTGCACGCCTGCTTGGCGAAGGGGGCGTGGACAGGCCCGAACCGCCGATCGCGATTTCGGCCGTCACCGGCGAGGGGCTCGACGCGCTTGCCGCCGTCATCGAGCAGCGCGTCTCGGGCGAACTTAGCGAGATCTCCGTCACGCTGCGCCCCGATCAACTCGGCCTGACGGACTGGCTCTACCGCAACGGCGATGTCGTGTCCCGGGAAGACAATGAGGACGGCAGCGTCTCGATCTCGATCAAGGCCACGGAAGCCGCCCGGGAAGAGATCGAAAGCAGATTGCGTCACAAAAACAAAGCGTAATCCTGTTCAGCTCACCTTCTTTGCCTGCTGCCAGAGCTCTTCCATTTCATCCAGGGAAGAGGCGTCGAGGGTCCGCCCGGATTCGTTGAGCGCACGCTCGACGTGGTGGAAGCGGCTGCGAAACTTCTCGTTCGTGCCCGACAGCGCGGCCTCGGAATCGACCTTCAGGTGCCGGCCGAGATTGACCAGCGCGAAGAGCTCGTCACCGAATTCATCTTTCACGGAGGCCTGGTCGCCCTTGGCCATCGCTTCCCTGAGTTCACCGATCTCCTCCTCGATCTTGTCGAGGATCGGCCCGGCTTCGGTCCAGTCGAAGCCGACACGGGCGGCCTTTTCCTGAAGCTTCAGTGCGCGGGTGAGCGCCGGAAGCGCCACGGGAATGCCGTCGAGGAAACCCTTGCCGTGCTCCTCGGGGTCCAGGCCGCGGGCGACGCGAGCCTCACGCTTGAGGGCCTTTTCCTCGGCCTTGATCTTCTCCCACATGCCTTTCGCCATGCCCGCGCTGCGAGCCTTCTCGTCGCCGAAGACGTGCGGATGGCGGCGGATCATCTTCTCGGTGATTGCCATGACGACATCGCCAAAGGCAAATTCCTTAGCTTCTTCAGCTATTTGCGCGTGATAGACAACCTGAAGCAGCAAGTCGCCGAGCTCCTCGCGGAGATTGTCCATGTCGCCACGCGCAATGGCGTCGGCGACCTCGTAGGCCTCCTCGATCGTGTAGGGCGCGATGGTGGAAAAGTTCTGCTCGATGTCCCAGGGACAGCCGTCCGTGGGGTCGCGCAGGGCAGCCAAGATCTCGATGAGGCGGGAAATATCGCGGGAGGGCTTCATCCGTGGATGCTAGCCTTGTTGTGCATTGCGGCGAAATGCCGTTTCGCATGGATAAAAGATTTTCCACAATTCCACTGTGACGTCCTTGCCCGGCGGCGGCGCGGTTCCTATTCAAGTCTGATCCGAGCGCCGCGAGCAGGAATTGGCAGATGCTGATGGAGGTCACCGGAAGGGCCGGGCCGTTATCCTTCTTCGTCCGTCGCTGGCGTCGGCAGGTGCCGCTCGGGCTGCTCTTCTGGCGTGACATGATCCTGGTCGGTTCGGCCCTGAACCTGGCGGCTGCCTTCGCCGGCCTCATGGCGCTAGGCTTCAAGGCCGACCTGCTGGTTGCCATGCTCGTCTTCCATGCGCCGCTTCCCTACAATTTCTTCATCGTCGGGGCGATCTGGCGGACGGCGGACCTCGCCGATGCCGCCAAGGCGTCGGCGGCGCGGTTCGGCGCCGTCCTATGGCTGGTCGCCGTGACGGTGCTCTAGGCAGCCAAGTTCGGAAGATCGGGAAGCCGCGGGGCAGGGCCGCAACTTGCTGCGACCGGGGAGACCGGCTACGCATCGAACCATGACAACGCATCGCTTCACCGCCACCGCCTGGCACAATGTGCTGGGCACTTTCCCTCCCGCTCTGACCGTCGCCTCCGGCGATACGGTGATCACCGAAACCATCGATGCGCACGGCATCGACAAGGACGGCGTGCACCGCGCGCCAGAGCCGAACCCCATGAACGGACCGATCTTCGTGACCGGCGCCGAACCGGGCGATGCGCTCAAGGTCGAAATCCTGCGCATGACGCCGATCCGGGCCAGCGGCTGGACCCGTGCGTCGCTCGCCGGCAACGTCGTCGATCCGGAATTCGTCCGCGGCCTGCCGCCGCGCGATAAGACGAACTGGCGGATCGACCGGCAAGGGCTGACGGTGACGCCGGAGCCCGCCGTGCCCGGCCTCGAACATCTCGTCCTGCCGCTCGAGCCGATGATTGGCTGCTTCGGCGTCGCGCCTGACCTGGGGCAGGCCTTCTCCACCGCGACCAGCGCCGAGAATGGCGGCAACATGGATTACCGAGGCTTCTGTCCTGGCGCCACGGTCTGGTTTCCCGTAGCGGTCCCGGGCGCGCTGTTCTTCCTCGGCGACTGCCACGCCACGCAGGGCGACGGCGAGATCGTCGGCACCGGCATCGAAACCTGCTTCGAAGTGGAAGTGCGGCTGACCGTCGAGAAGGTACGCAATTTGGTCTGGCCGCGCGGCGAGAGCGCGACCGACATCTTTTCGGTCGGCAATGCCAGGCCGCTGGACCAGGCCCTGCAGCACGCCACTACCGACATGTTCAACTGGCTGACCGGCGATTACGGGCTGAGCCCGACGGCGGCGAGCCATCTCATGGGGCAGGTGGTGCGCTACGATGTCGGCAACGTGTTCGATCCGGCCTACACGATGGTCTGCCGCATCGAGAAGAAATGGCTGCCGACGCGTTGACCCGAGGGGCGGATTGAATCCGCCTCAAGCCGAAGCCGGCAGGGCCTCGGGGGTCGCCTGGCCGCGTTCGTTGAGCGGCAGCATCAGGGTGGACTCGACCGGCGCCGCCAGGGACCATTTGACATGGCCCGGCGTGCGCTCGACCACGGCGGTTCCGCTCAGCGATTGAGGGGTCACACGCTGCAGAACGACGCTGCCGAATCCTATTCTCGGCTCGGCGGCATCCTTGCTTTCCTCCGGAAGGGCTGGAGACGTCTCCTCCCAAATGATCTGGAATTCCCGGCGGCCTTCGGGCGTCGTCACGATCTGCCAGTTGATCGTTATGCGGCCGACATCGGTGGCGAGGGCGCCATATTTCGATGAGTTGGTGCCGAGTTCATGGAATGCCATGCCGAGGTGCTGGACCGCATTCGGCTGCAAGGTGACGAGGGGCCCCGAGAGCGAGATCTGCTCGTCATGACCGAACGGCTTCAAATGCTCCTGCAAAAGGTCGAGCAGGCTGGCGCCGACCCATTCCGAGGTGACGAGAAGGTCATGCGAGCGCGACAATGCCATGATGCGGTCGCGGATCTGCTCTTCGAACTCGCGCGGATCGGTGGCGCGTCTGCTGGTCTCGCGCACGACGGACAGGATCACCGCGAACTGGTTCTTCACGCGATGGTTCACCTCGCGCATCAGCAGGCGAATGCGGCGTTCGCTATCCTTCGCCTGTGTGATGTCGCGCGCGATTTTGGAGGCTCCGATGACGTTGCCCTCATCGTCCTTGATGGGCGAAACGGTCAGGGAGACGGAAATGTAGGTGCCGTCCTTGCGGCGGCGTGTGGTTTCGTAGCTGGCGATACGCTCGCCGCGCCGGACGCGATCGATGATCTCCGCTTCTTCGTGGTGCAGACCGTCGGGGATGAGCATCAGCACCGATTGCCCGATGGCCTCCTCGGCCGTGTAGCCGAACAGCTTTTCGGCCGCCTGGTTCCAGTCAGTGATGATGCTGTTCAGATCTTTGCCGACGATGGCGTCGTAGGAGGAATCCACGATCGCCGCGAGACGTGCGATCGCCAGGCGTCCTGCGGAGGTGTCGGGAAGGTCGATCTTGTTCACGGCGACATAGCTAACAGTGGGTCCGGCCTTGGGCAATCATCGGTATTCCCTTTCGATTCTTGCATCCCGATAGTGGCCTGATCCGCTTGCATTTGCATTAGCATATGAAACGGATGGCGTGGATCGCCGACAAAGGTCGGATCAGGCAGCCGATTTCTTTCGCGACCCGGCAGCCGATTTCCGCGACTTGGATTTTGCCGCCGGCTTGATGCCTTCGTTTTCGAGGCTCTTGCGCAGGACGTCGGCGAGATTGACGACATTCTCCTTCGGGGGAGCGGCGGGTTTCGGCGGCTTCTTGCCGGCTTTCTTGGCGTTGATCATCTCGATCAAGGCGTTCTCGTAGCGGTCCTCGAACTCACCGGGATCGAATTTCCCGACCTTCTTGTCGATGAGCAACGAGGCGATCTCGATCATCTCGGGATCGGCTTTCGGCGCCTTGATGTCCTCGAAGAGGGATCTTTCCGAAACCACCTCGTTGGCGTTGCGCAGCGTCGTCATCATCAGGCCGTTGTCGCCATACGGCCGGATCACGACTTCGCGGCCGCGCTGGTAGAGCACGATGCTGGCGCGGGCGGCCGCCTTCTTCTTGGCCAGCGCCTCGCGGATCACCGCGAAGGGCTCCCGGGAGATCGCATCGGCCGGCACGACGTAGTAGGGCTTGTCCAAATAGCGCTGGTCTATCGAGTCAAGCGGCACCGTCTCGTCGACTTCGAGCGTATGCTCGGTCGCCTGCTTCAGCTTCTTCACCTCTTCCGGCTCGATGAGTAGGTAATCGCCGCCCTCTAGCTGGTAGCCCTTCATCTGGCCGTCAGATTCGACGACATCGCCGGTGATCTCATCGATATAGACCGACTTCACCGGCAGCCGATCCTTGCGGTTGAGGATGCGGAAATGGATTTTTTCGGATTCGCTCGCGGCATTGATCAGCTTGATGCCGCATGAGACGGCGCCGAATTTCAGAAAACCCTTCCAGATGGCGCGCAATGCCATTTCAAACTCCTGGTAAATTCGCCCAAACCACTTCCTCCCGATCGCTCCGCATCGAGGGTTTTGCTCACATTCCGGAGCGGGCGGTCTCGCGCATCAGCCGGATGACTTCGTCGGTGCCGACGAGCGCCTTGCTGCGGCCCGCTATCAACGTGGATACGACAGACACTGGATCGCTTGCCGGAAACGTGTCCTCGAGACCCTCGCTCAGCTGTTCCTCCAGCGTCTCGCGATCTTCAGCGCGGCCTGGGGTGCGTCGTCGACTGGCGCTTTTTCCGTTCAATGCCATTGGTGCGTCGCCCGGTTGACCTCGCAAGGAAACTCGGCAAGTGGCAAGCTGGTTCCAGCCCCCTCCAGATGATGCCCACAGGCGGGCTGTCGGGAATAGAAAGCCTCTGCTACGATCCCCCGTGGCGGTGGAGGGACCGAGCGTGAAGAAATTCATTGGAGCAGTCATCCTGGCGCTGGTGCCCGTGCTGGTGCCCGGCGAGGCGTCGGCGATCGTCCGCTATATGGTGCAGGATATGACCTGCACCGACGTACAGAACTCGGTAAGCCGCGACGGCGTCGCCATCCTTTACCGACAGGCGGGCAGGAACGGTGTTCCGATCTATGACCGCTACGTGGCCAACGGATCCTTCTGCCAGGCCGGCCAGGACACGATCAAGGAGAGTGTTCCGACCGCCGATACCCCAACATGCCGGGTCAGCAAGTGCATGGACGGGAGCCGGTTTGGCGGCAATAACCGCTAGACACCCTGGCAAGGAGATTTTGGCGGCATGGCGAAGCTTGTCTTCGGAATGAACCAGTCCCTCGACGGTTACGTCGACCATCTGGAAATGCGGACAGGTCCCGCGCTTTTCCGACACTGGATAGAGCATGTGCGCGGCCTGACCGGCAGCGTTTACGGCCGGCGCATGTACGAGGCGATGCATTATTGGGACGACGACCGGCCTGAGTGGAGCGCGGAGCAACAGGAATTCGCCTCGGTCTGGCAACGCCAGCCGAAATGGGGCGTGTCGCGCTCGCTGAAGTCGGTCGGCCCCAACGCGACGCGCGTCGCGGACGACGTCGAGGCAGTGGTACGCGGCCTGAAGGCTCGGCTCGACGGGGAGATCGCGGTTTCCGGACCGGAGCTGGCGGGAAGCCTGACCGAACTCGGCCTCATCGACGAGTACCGGCTC
>JAEYXI010000692.1 GCA_023428515.1 Pseudomonadota bacterium
CGACGCTGCTCATGCAGGGGGCCGCGGCGCTGGCGAACAAGGGCCACCGCATCGTTTACGTCTCCGGCGAGGAGGCCGTCGCGCAGGTGAGGCTGAGGGCGCAGCGCCTCGGAGTCGCCGCATCGCCCGTCGAACTCGCGGCGGAGACCAATGTCGAGGACATCCTCGCGACCCTCTCGGAGGGAAAGCGCCCGGACCTCGTCATCCTCGATTCCATCCAGACGCTGTGGACGGACCTCGCCGAATCGGCGCCGGGCACCGTCACCCAGGTGCGCGCGGCCGCGCAGACGATCATCCGCTACGCCAAGTCGACCGGCGCGGCGGTCGTGCTCGTCGGCCACGTCACCAAGGAGGGCCAGATCGCCGGGCCCCGTGTGGTCGAGCACATGGTCGACGCGGTGCTCTATTTCGAGGGCGAAGGCGGCCACCATTTCCGCATCCTGCGCGCGGTGAAGAACCGCTTCGGGCCGACCGACGAGATCGGCGTGTTCGAAATGTCGGACAGGGGGCTGCGCGAGGTGTCCAATCCGTCCGAACTCTTCCTCGGCGAGCGCCACGCCAAGGCGCCGGGGGCCGCCGTCTTCGCCGGCATGGAAGGCACGCGGCCGGTTCTTGTGGAAATCCAGGCGCTGGTCGCCCCCTCGCCGCTCGGCACGCCGCGCCGTGCCGTGGTCGGCTGGGACCAGCCGCGGCTCGCCATGGTTCTCGCGGTACTGGAAGCGCATTGCGGCGTACGGTTCGCCACGCATGACGTCTATCTCAACGTCGCCGGCGGCTATCGCATCTCCGAGCCCGCGGCGGATCTGGCGGTCGCTGCGGCGCTGGTCTCGTCGCTGACCGGACTTGCCCTTCCTGCCGATTGCGTCTATTCCGGCGAAATCAGCCTTTCGGGCGCCATACGGCCGGTTGCGCATGCGCAACAACGGCTCAAGGAGGCCGAGAAGCTGGGGTTCGGGCAAGCGGTTCTACCGCAGGGGAGCGAGGAACCGTCAGGCTCGATGGCTGGGCGCTCTTTCCAGCCGGGGACGTTGACCGACCTCGTGATTCGCATAGCCGGGTCTTCGCGAGGGGACCTGGGGCGCGAACGCGCCGAAGACCACGACTGACGCCATTCATCCAAGGAGTGGGGCCGCACCATGCCGATTACGCTGCTTGACGGAATTCTCGTCGGCTTCACCCTCGTTTCGGCAATGCTTGCCATGGTTCGCGGCCTGTCGCGCGAAATCCTGTCGATCGCCTCCTGGATCGCTGCGGCAGCCGCCGCCTTCTTCTTCTATCCGCTCGTGCTGCCCTATGTGCAGCCCTACATCGACAACGAGCAGATCGCGATGGTGGCCGCGGCCGGCGTCGTGTTCGTCATCGCGCTGATCATCGTGACGCTGATCACCATGAAGATCGCCGACTGGATCATCGATTCGCGCATCGGCGCGCTCGACCGGA
This sequence comes from Pseudomonadota bacterium, assembly GCA_023428515.1. The sequence goes on from JAEYXI010000692.1 coordinate 1,441, forward strand.
CGCTCGGCTTCCTCTATGGCGCGGCGCGCGGCATTCTCGTCGTGGCTGTGGGCCTCTTGTTCTTCAACTGGCTGGTCGGCGCTAACACGCCCGCCTGGATCGCCAACGCCAAGTCGAAGCCGCTGCTGGAATCGTTCGGCGCCACGCTGGAAAGCTTCCTGCCTGACGATCCCGAGAACTCGATCCTGAAGCGCCTGTCGCCCGGCGACTCCGAGGGCGAGCCTGAGGTTCCCTCGACCACGACGCCGCCGGCTGATGCGCCTGCCACGCAAGAGGCTCCCGCCGAGACGGCGCCCGAGGACGCCGCCCCCGATGAGGCGCCCATGGAGGAAGGACCTCTGGAAGTGCTGCCCGACGAGGCTCCGGACGACTCGGCGCCGCCGGCCGAATAAGCATTGGACTGGTAAGCAGGTAATAAGCCTGTGAATGGGTAATGGTGGCGCGGAAGGCCGCGCTGCCCTATATGTCGGTTTTCTGACGCGAGAGCGCCCCTATGGCTGACGATACCTTGCTTGGCGAGGCCGACGATCATTTTCATGATGAGTGCGGCGTTTTCGGCATATTCGGGCGGCAGGACGCCGCGGCGATCGTCACACTTGGGCTGCACGCCCTGCAGCATCGCGGGCAGGAGGCGGCGGGCATCGTCTCCTATGACGGCTCGCAGTTCCATGTGGAGCGCCATGTCGGCCTGATCTCGGACAATTTCACCAAGCCGGCCGTCATCGAGCGCCTCAAGGGCACGCGCGCCATCGGCCACACCCGCTACGCGACGACCGGCGGTTCGGGCCTGCGCAACGTGCAGCCGCTGTTTGCGGAGCTTTCCGAGGGCGGCCTCGCCATCGCCCATAACGGCAATTTGACCAACGCCATGACGGTGCAGCGCGCGCTGCAGAAGCAGGGCGCGATCTTCTCGTCGACCTCCGACACCGAAACGCTGCTCCACCTCATCGCCTTCAGCAAGGAGCGCGACATCAACTCGCGCTTCATCGATGCTGTACGGCAAGTCGAAGGCGCCTTTTCCCTGGTCGCGCTGACCTCGAAGAAGATGATCGGCTGCCGCGACCCCCTCGGCATTCGGCCGCTGGTTCTCGGCGACCTCGACGGCGCGTGGATCCTGGCGTCGGAAACCTGCGCGCTCGATATCATCGGCGCGCGCTTCGTGCGCGACATCAAGCCCGGCGAGATGGTGGTGATCACGCCGAAGGGCGTCGAGAGCCTGTTCCCCTTCGAGCCGCAGAAGCCGCGTTTCTGCATCTTCGAATACGTCTATTTCGCGAGGCCCGATTCCACGATCGAAAGCCGCAATGTCTACGACGTGCGCAAGCGGATCGGCGCGGAACTCGCCTTAGAGAATCCTGTTGATGCCGACATCGTGGTGCCGGTGCCTGATTCCGGCACGCCGGCGGCGATCGGCTTCAGCCAGGAAGCCGGCCTCCCCTTCGAGCTCGGCATCATCCGCAACCACTATGTCGGGCGCACCTTCATCCAGCCGACCGATTCCATCCGCCACATGGGCGTCAAGCTGAAGCACAACGCCAATCGCCGCATCATCGAGGGCAAGCGCGTCGTGCTGGTCGACGATTCCATCGTGCGCGGCACGACCTCGCAGAAGATCGTGCAGATGGTGCGGGATGCCGGCGCGCGCGAAGTGCATATGCGCATCGCCTCGCCGCCGACGCGCTCGTCATGCTTCTACGGCGTCGATACGCCCGAGACCTCGAAGCTCCTTGCATCGCGCATGTCGATCGAGGAGATGGCCGAGTTCATCCGCGTGGATTCGCTCGGCTTCCTGTCGATCGACGGGCTCTACCGCGCCGTCGGCGAGGCCCAGCGCAACCAGGAGCAGCCGCAATATTGCGATGCCTGCTTCAGCGCGGAATATCCGACGCGGCTGCTCGACCACGAGGGCTCGGACAATGTCCGCACCCTGTCGATCCTCGCGGCCGGCGGGTCATAACCGGTCCAGCCGACCTCACTTCCAGATGACTCCCCTGTCGATCGCCAGCCGGTTTCCTGGACCGTGGACGGCCGCGTAGAGCAGGCCGGCCAGGAAGGTGAAGTGGTCGACGAAGAAGCCGAACTCGGCCTGGTTGCCTTCCCAGTGTGACGGACCGTGGAAGGCGAAGGCGAGGAAGATCACATAGACGCCGGCCAGCAGAGCCGCCTCCGAGAAGAAGGCGCCGGTCAGGAATGCCAGCACAAGCGCGACCTCGAAGATCGCCGCAAGCCAGGCGAGCAACAGCGGGAACGGAAAGCCGGCCGCGGCAATATAGCCGGCCGTGGCGGACATTCCGGCGAACTTGAACGCCGCCGCCATGGCGAAGGCGCCGGCAAAGATCAGCCTGGCGATCAGGATTGCTGCGGTTCTACCCATCTGTTCCTCCATCGGGTGCCTTCTTCAAAGACGAAAGACATGCGGCCATTTCGACATGGCCGGTCGAAAAATCCGATAGCCGTGACAATGGGAGGCAGCGACATGTCGTCAGGGTTTCGCCGAAGCCGGATTCGTCCTATCTGGTGCGGGACAGAGCGGCGGACGCCCGACCGGAATCGCTTTCGCCGCTCTATCTCTTTGTTTCAGCATCGGATTTGCCCGAAAACCGCTTCACATTTTTCGGTCCGATGCTCGAGGCCTCGCCAGAACGGGACGACCAGATGACCCCTGCCCCAGACCTTACCGGCCGCATAGCGCTCGTGACCGGCGCGTCGCGCGGTGTCGGCTATTTCATCGCCAAGCAACTGGCGGCGGCCGGCGCGCATGTGGTTGCAGTGGCGCGCACGGTCGGCGGGCTTGAAGAACTCGACGACGAGATCAAGGCCGAGCGGGCCAGGTCAGGCAAGGGCGAGGCGACGCTGGTGCCGCTCGATCTTACGGATATGGCCGGCATCGACCGCCTGGGCGGCGCGATCCACGACCGCTGGAAGAAGCTCGACATACTGGTCGCCAATGCGGGGGTGCTCGGCACCATCTCGCCAATCGGCCATGTCGAGGCGAAGGTCTTCGAGAAGGTCATGACTATCAACGTCGTCGGCACGTGGCGGCTGATCCGTTCGGTCGACCCGCTGCTCGGCTTTTCCGATGCCGGCCGCGCCATCGTGGTGACATCGAGCAACGCGCATTCCGGACAGGCTTTCTGGGCGCCCTACGCGGCCTCGAAGGCCGCCGTCGAAGCGCTGGTGCGCGGCTGGGCGGCGGAGACGGCCAGCATGCCGATCAGGATCAACGCTTTCGACCCCGGCCGCATGCGCACCGCGATGCGGGCGCAGGCCATGCCCGGCGAGAACCCCGAGACGGTGCCACACCCCTCAGACATCGCCCCGCACATCATGCGGCTGGTCGACCCGGCGCTGACGGAAACCGGCAAGATCTACCGGGTCAAGACCGGCCGCTTCCACGCCCACCGCCTGCCCGAATAGCTGGCGTCAGACAGGCTTGGCACGGTCGCGGCGCCACGCATGGAGGGCGCCCGCGAGCAGGAGAACGATGCTGCCTAAGCTTATGGCATAGGCGGTCCGCTCAAGCGGAAATGCCTTCCGGGCCAACTGTATATCGCTTCCTTCCGGCACATCGGCCATGATGAAGCCGGTCGCCGGATCGCAGGCAATCGGCAGAACCTGTCCGTCCGCCGTCACCTCGAGGAAGGGATAAAAGAGCGTCGGGATAACGCCTGGAGAGGTTCGCGCCAGCGACGCCCCGACGATTTTCCAGGAAGAGGCATCGTTGATGACGTCGGATGGGCTGCGCTCCCGGCAGGACGGCAGGTATTCGACCGCATCGGCGCGCGCGGCAATCATCGCATCTTCGAGCGCCGGGGCGCGAAAGACCAGGACCGGGTCCCCTCCAAAGGCGCCGCGTCCGACAACCGCCTGTCCCGTCATCAGCACGATCACCACGGCCATCAGCCCCAGCAGCATGCGGGCACGCGGCAGCCTGCTGTCGAGGGCGAATGCAAGGAGCATGCAGAATGCAAGCTCGAAGAACGTCAGGGTGCGCCAGGGAAACTGCACGAGGTCGAGGACAGGCGAAAGATTCCAGACCCACCAGGACAAACCCGTCGTCAGGAACAGCACGATGATCACGGCGATCGCCCATGGCCAGGTCCGTTCGTCCTTCGTGGCCAGCGGCACCATCACGGCAGCCACGATCGCCAGCGCGCCCATCGCGACGGCATAGCTGTCCAGGAAATTCATGAAAGGCTGGCCATTGCCGGCCAGCAGGAAATAGTCCTGCGGCAGGTTCATGCCCCAATATTCCGGGCGGATCATATGCTGGAGCGTTACGGCCGGAAGAAGGTAGGCCGCGGCCAGCCCGGCGGCGAGGATGGCCGCGAGCGCAGCTCTCGAGATGACGCGGACGGGAGACCCGCGCCAGGCCACCCAAAGGCAGAAGCCGACAAGGAAAGGCGAGAAGGCGAGCGCCGACGGCAGATGCGACAGGAGCAGTCCCGCAAAACTCGCGGCAAGGCCGAAGGCCGATGTCGAGCCTTGGCCCAGTCGCCAGGCGCAAAGCAGGCATAAAGGCGCGAAAATGAAGGTTGCCTGTTCGCCGATAGACGCCCTCATCCATATGTCAGCGAGCAGATGATATGGCATCGCCATATAGACCAGCGCCGCGACAAGAGCTGCGCCGCCGCCCACGAAAGCCCGCGCCAAGGCAAGGAAAGACAATCCCGAAAGGGCGAGCATCAGCCAGCTCACGAGCACGACCGACATGCGCGGATCCGCAACCAGGTGGAACGGCGCGGCGAGATAGAACGGCAAGGGAGCGTAGAAGTAGAAGGCGGGACTGCCCGCCCCCTGGCTCATCTCCGGCAGCCAGCGCGGGTAAAGCTCGCCGGCGAGAAGCTGCCTGGCAAAGGCTTCCGACCAGGACACGTTCAGAAAACTGCTGTGGCCGTTGATGTGCCCCACCCAAAATGCCGGGACCATCAACAGCGTCGCCGCGAGGACCACGATCAGCGGGGCGCCGGAGCGGCCGGCGGCGATGATGCCGGCCTGTGGCGGATCTGATGCGCCCATCGCGCTCATGATTACCTGGCGCCCCGTTCGATCTCCTCGATCAGCGAGGCGATCTCGCCAAGGTTTGCGACCTGCCGGAAACGGCCCTCGCCTTCCGGCGCCTCGGCATGTTCGTAGGCCCAGGTCAGGTCGTGCGGGACAAAGACGCCCCAGCTTCCGGCGGCGAGCGCCGGCAGCACGTCCGACTTCAGCGAATTGCCGATCATCATGCTCCTGTCGGCGCCGTCGCCATGCCGGGTGAAGACGCGCTCATAGGTCGAGCGGTTCTTGTCGCTGACGATCTCGACCGCCTCGAAGAGTTCGCCCAGGCCCGATTCCGCGATCTTGCGCTCCTGGTCGA
>JAEYXI010000471.1 GCA_023428515.1 Pseudomonadota bacterium
GCTCCGTCCCCCGGCGCGGTCTTTTCAGGGAGCCCTGCCAACAGCGCATCCAGCGCGACGCGGGAATCTCCCTGGATGGCGACGGTCGCTTCGTGACGGCCGAGCTGTTCGGCATCGATGTCGATGCGCACGAAATTTTTCGGCAGATGGAAGCCGCCGTCGCCATACATGTCGTAATCGGTCGGCCCAAGCTCGGTGCCGACCGCGATCGCGAGATCGGCTTCGTCCATCAGCTTGCGCACGGCCGTGAAGCTCGGGCTCGCGGGGACGGCGAGCGGGTGCGCGTGGAGCAGGCCGCGCGCATTGGTGGTGAGCACGACCGGCGCGTCGAGCGCCTCGGCGAGGCGTTTGAGCGAAGCTTCTGCGGCCTTGGCGCCGCCGCCGGCGAAGATGACCGGCCGCGTCGCCTTGGCGGCAAGCGCGGCCGCCTTGGCGATCAGGCCCGGATCAGGGGCGGGCGGGGCCGCGTTGGCGAGTTGCGGCGACAGGCCGTCCGCCGGGAGCACCATGACGTCGGTCGGGATTTCGATATGGACCGGGCCGGGGCGCGCACCGGCAAAGAGCGCAAAAGCGTCGGCGAGCGCGCCGGGCAGTTCGTCGGGTTTCTCGATGCGGCGCGACGACAGCGCCACCTTCTCCATCATGCCGCGCTGGTCGGGCAGTTCGTGCAGATGGCCGAGGCCCTTGCCGAGCGTGTCGGTCGCGTTGACGCCGGATATCACCAGCATGGGCACGGAATCGGCGCGCGCCTGCCCCATGGCGGTCAGCGTGTTGGTGAGGCCGGGACCGGTGATGACGAAGGCGACGCCGGGTTTTCCGGAAGCGCGGGCGTAACCGTCGGCCATGAAGCCTGCGCCCTGCTCATGGCGCGGCGTGACATGGCGAATCTTCGAGCCGGCGAGGCCGCGATAGAGCTCTACCGTGTGGACGCCCGGGATGCCGAAGACCGTATCGACGCCGTGGGCTTCGAGGAGATCGATCAGCGCTTCGCCGAGCGTCGTCATGCGCGCCATACCGGCCTGGTCAGGCAGGTCGGCCCGCCTTCGCAGGCGATGCAGAGCGCATCGGCCTCGAAGGTCTGCACCTTGCAGCCGGCCGTTTCCATCGCGGCTGCCGTCTTCGGGAAGCCGGCGACTGCAATCACCTCGCGCGGCGCGGTCGGCAGCACGTTGAGGCTGAGGCCGAAACTGTCGTGGAATTCCTGGCGGTCGCCTTCGACGAGCCTGATGCCGCGCGCCTTGAGCAATTGATAGAAGGCGGCGGGCAAGAGCGGCGAATGGACGAGCGCCAGATCGTCGGCGAGCGGGCTGATCACCGACATGAGATGCAGGCAGGCCTCCTCGCCGTGCCAGAGCGGCAGGTCGTAGCCGAGCACCTCGACGCCGTAGGGTGCGAGCAGCGCCGCCATCTGGCGGATGCCTGCCTCGTTGGTGCGTACGCCGCGCCCGATGGCCAGCGTCTTGGCGTCGACCCAGACGCAGTCGCCGCCCTCGACGGTGCCCGGCGCCTCGATGCGGCCGAGGATCGGCACGCCCATGCGGCCGTATGCCTTCTCATGCAGGCCGGGCTCGGGACGCCTGAGCGCCTTGCCCATGGAGAGGATGACGGCGCCGTGGTCGGTCGAGAGGGAGGGGTCGTGGGTAAAGACGGAATCGGCCAGGCCGTCATCCTCGTCGGTCAGCCATTCGACGTCGGCGCCCGAAGCGGCGACGAGTTCGGCGAAAGCCTTGTGCTGGCTGGCGGCGCAGTCCGCGTCGAAACCCGCCCCATAGTGCCATTCGGCCGGCTTGGCATGACGCATGGCGCTTTCAGCCGAACGCATCAGCACGCGCCGCAACGGAGCGGCCATGGATTGCGAGCCGTAGCGCTGCTTGGCCATTACGTTCATGACATACTCCCGGCAACCACCACGCGGTCTATACCGCGCCGGCGTCGCCAAATGCCATGCCGGTTTATTGGTCCACCCCGAGCGGCTTGCAGGTGCCGAAGGCGTTGATGATGAAGTCGTCCGATGCGGCGACGAAGGTCACCTCGTCGTCATTGTGGGTGGCGTGCACCATCCAACCCGTTCCACCATCGACGCCCTGCGCCACGACGATGTCGCCGGATCGGGAAAGGCTGCCGATCGTGCTGACATGCGGCAGGCCCTCGGCGCTGACGCCGGCAAGGACCTGCTTGTCGAAATTGAGCAGGACGCGGGCAGGCAGCGGGAGCTCGCCGAGCGTTTTTGCCGGAGTGCAGGTCGCGCCCGCCTTGCAGAGCACCGCCTCCGCCAGCGTGCAGTCGTAGGGCGGCAGGTGCTGCGGCTCCGCGGGAGGCGGCGCCGGCGTCTCCTGCGCCTGCGCATAGCCGGAGAGGACCGCCAGGCAGGCGGCGGCAAGAGAGAATTTCAGCAGGTTGCGCATGTCATCACTCTTTTCTGTAGCCGGACAAGGTCTTTAGCCGGACAGGGCCGATCCCGAACCCTGCCGCTCGCTATCGTCAATAGCAGGGCGGGTAAGGCGCATAGCCGCAATAGGGTGGATAGCCATACCCGTAGGGCGGCGGGGGATAAGGCGGGTAATAATACGGCCGATGGTGGTGGCCATAATAATAGTAGGGCGGCGGCTGGGACGCGGCGACGGCCGCGCCGCCGAGCACCGCTCCTGCCACGAGCCCGCCGACGAAGGCGCCGGCATTGTCGTGGTGATGAGCCTGGGCAGGAAGCGTGGCGTAGAGGGACGTTGCCGTGAAAGCCGCGGCGACCGCCATATCGACGAATCTCATGGTCCGTGTCTCCCTGGAAGATGGCGAGAGACTGCACCAACAGCCGGACCTGATCAATAGGGGCGAAAGCCGCTGCGGCTCGCCCCGACCCTCGCCTTGCGGCATGTCAAGGCGGGTTGACGGCGGCAAGCCGAACGGTCCATCCTGATAGCGGGCAAGTGTCGTGGCAGGGTGATGGGTAAGAGATTGCCAGAGCTGGCAAACCGAAGCGCGAGTCGGCCGGTGTGATGCAGGCTGGCGTGGCACAGGACGAAACCGCGCGACCCGCCGCGAAGACCGGCGCGGCAGAAGCCATCCACATCGAAAACCTGCACAAGAAGTTCGGCGAACTGCATGTCCTGAAGGGCGTGTCGCTTTCGGCGCGCGACGGCGACGTGGTCGCCATCATCGGCGGTTCGGGTTCCGGCAAGTCGACGCTGCTTCGCTGCATCAACTGCCTGGAGAACCCGACCAGCGGCCTCATCCGCGTCAATGGCGAGGAGATCAAGCTCAAGGCGGACAGCCACGGCCACACCGTGCCGGCCGACCGGCACCAGATCGAGCGCATCCGCTCCAAACTCGGCATGGTGTTCCAGAGCTTCAACCTTTGGAGCCACATGACGCTCATCGAGAACGTCATCGAGGTGCCGATCCACGTGCTCGGCGTGAAGCGCGACGAGGCGATCGCAAACGCCGAGCGGCTGCTCAAGCGCGTCGGCCTGGCCGAGAAGCGCGACGTCTATCCGGCCTTCCTGTCAGGCGGCCAGCAGCAGCGCGGCGCCATCGCGCGGGCGCTCGCCATCGAGCCGCGCGTCATGCTGTTCGACGAACCGACCTCGGCGCTCGATCCGGAACTCGTCGGCGAGGTGCTGAGGGTGATCGGCGACCTCGCGCAGGAGGGCCGCACCATGGTCCTCGTCACCCACGAGATGAAGTTCGCCCGCAGGGTCGCGACGCATGTCGTCTATCTCTACAACGGACTGGTCGAGGAGGAAGGGCCGCCCGACCAGATCTTCGGCGCGCCGAAATCCGAACGGCTGAAGCAATTCCTTCATAACGCCCATTAGGATCAAAACCACCGGAATACCGGGACAAACTACCGGGAACAACCACAACAAACTGGGAGAAAGTGAATGTTGAAAACTCTGAAAACCGCCGCCGCGGCGCTGCTTTTCGCAGCCTCGAGCGCAGCCATGGCGCAGGCCGAACCGCTGAAGGTCGGCTTCTCGCCGGAGGCCTATCCGCCCTTCTACGTCGCCGACGCCGCCGGCAACTGGACCGGCTGGGAGGTCGACATCGCCAACGCCATATGCGCCGAGGCCAAGTTCGAATGCGAGTTGGTGCCGATCCCGTGGGACGGCCTCATCCCGGCGCTGACCACCAAGAAGATCGACGCGATCATGAACTCGATGTCGATCACCGAGGAGCGCAAGAAGTCGATCGACTTCTCGGACAAATATTACAACACGCCGACCGCCATCGTCGGCCCGAAGGGCGAGACCTTCGACGCCACGCCCGAGGGCCTGAAGGGCAAGATCATCGGCGTGCAGGTCTCGACGGTGCATGCCGAATACGTGAAGAAGCACTTCACCGAGGCAGCCGAGATCAAGGAGTATCAGACCCAGGATGAGGCGAACCAGGATCTCGCCGCCGGGCGCATCGACGCCACGCAGGCGGATTCCATCGCGCTCGACGCCTTCCTGGAGTCCGAGCAGGGCAAGGCCTGCTGCGACATGAAAGGCCATGTCGCCGAAGACCTGGAAATCCTTGGGCCCGGCGTCGGCGCGGGCGTCCGCAAGGAAGACACCGCCATCAAGGAGCGCATCAACGCCGCGATCAAGGCAATCCGCGACAACGGCAAGTACCAGGAGATCACGAAGAAGTACTTCACCTTCGACATCTACGGCAGCTGACATAGGCGTCGGC
>JAEYXI010000084.1 GCA_023428515.1 Pseudomonadota bacterium
GTCGTGGACCATGATATCGAGATCGAAAGGCCGCAACAGTTGGACGAGCCGCCGCCCGGTTCGCGAGAAGCCGACGATGCCGACCGTCGCGCCAAGATTCCCGCGCGTGCCTCGTGCGACCCACGGATGCGGCTCGAAACGCCGTCGCTCCCGCGCTGCTTCCCGCGCGCGGAACACGCCCTTGTTGGCGAAGAGTATGGCCGCGAGGGCGTATTCGGCGACGGGAACGGCGTTTGCCGACGCAGCCGAGCTGACCTGCACGCCCGCCACCCACAAGGCCTCCGACACGATCGGTTTGACCGAGGATCCCGTGTGGACCACGAGCGCGAGGCGCGGCAAGCCGGCAAGCGCCGCGCCGTCGAGTTGCGGGCAGCCCCAGCCGGTCACGAGTATCTCGACGTCCGCCAGGTCGCCGCCAGCGTCTTGAAATCCCTGCAAAGGTCGCCGGGAGGAGAGCGTCGTCAACTCTTCGAGCCGACGCCACTGCTCCGGCCCGAACATGTCCTCGACGAAATGCGCGCCCATGGCCAGCGCAGCGACTGGCTTTCGCCGGGAACTGCTCATGATCACCCTCGAACCGCTCCCGCCGTGAGGCCACCGACGAGTCGCCGCTGGATCAGCATGAAAAGGACGAGCGTCGGAAGCATCGTCATCGTTGTTGCGGCCATCATCTCTCCCCACTGGGCGAATTCGCCGCCGATGAAATTGAAGAGACCGACCGGCAACGTCCGGCGTTCTCCTCCGCCGAGGATGACCAGCGACAGAAGGAACTCGTTCCAGGCATTGATGAAGGAAAAGATCAGGACGGTGACGACGCCGGGCGCCGCGAGCGGCAGGACAATGCGCCAGAAGATCAGGAAATTGCTTGCGCCATCGATCCTGGCGGCCTCCTCGATCTCCTCCGGTATCTTGCTGAAATAGGCCATCATCATCCAGGTGGAAAACGGAAAGACGATGGTTATGTAGGCGATGATCGCGCCCGCATACGTGCCGGCCAGCCCCAACGCCGAGATGGCGGTGAACAGGGGAACCACGATCAGGATCTGCGGGAATAGGTAGGCGGTCAGAATTGCCTTCAGCAGGAACTGCCGGCCACGCAGGCGCGCCCGCGAGAGGCTGTAACCGGCCATGCAGGCGAGCGTCACCCCGATGAGGGTCGATGCCGAGGCGACGATCAGGCTGTTGCGGAAGAACATCGCGAACGGCGTGCTGGACAGTACTTTCTCGTAGGAGTCCAGGCTCGGCGCCGACGGAAGATAGACAGGCGGAAAGGTGTAGACCTCGGCATAGGTCTTCAGCGAGGAGGCAACCATCCAGTAGAGCGGGAAGAGCGCAAAGGGCGCCAAGATGCCTGCTACTGAATAAGCCGCAAGGCGACCGGTTCTGCTCATTCGCTCCCCCTTTGCCGTGCTGCGCCGACGAGGCGGAAATAGATGCTCAGGATGGCGAAGAGCAGCAGGATCATGACGACCGACACCGCAGCCATGCGCCCTATATTGTACTGCTGCCAACCGACGCTGAAGGCGTAGAGCGGCAGCGTCATCGTGACGTCGATCGGCCCGCCGCCAGTCGCCAGGAAAATGAACTCGAAATTGTTGAAGACCCAGATCGTGCGCAGCACCACCAGCGCGGCTATCAGTTGAAAGAGCCCCGGAATGGTGATGAAGCGCAACTCCTGCCAGTACGACGCGCCATCTACCCGCGCCGCTTCGTAGAGTTCGCGCGGGATCGCCTGAAGCCCTGCGATGATCGCCACCATCATGAAAGGAAAGCCGAACCAGATGTTCATCAGGACGACCGACGGCATCGCCCAGACCGCGTCGCCGAACCAGGAGATCGGCGCGTCGATCAGGCCAAGCGTCATCAGGATGTGGTTCGACACGCCGTAGAGCGGGTCGAGCATGAAGCGCCAGGAATAGGCGAGCACAACCGAGGGGAAGGCCCAAGGCACGATCAGCGCCAGCCGGAGCAAGGTGCGGCCGCGCGTTACCTTTTCGAGCGCCAGCGCGGCGACGAGCCCGAGCAACAGCTGGCCGGCAACGGATGCCAGGGTCCAGACCAGGGTTCGCAGCGACGCATGCCAGAATTGCGGGTCGCTCAAGACCTGCTGGAAATTCGCAATACCGTTGAATCCGAAGCCCGGAAACAGGAGGCTCCGGTTCGTGAAGCCGATCACTATGTTGTAGACGACCGGATAGAGGGTCAGCGCGAGCAGGCAGGTCAGGCCCGGGACGAGAAAGACGATCGCCAGCCTGGAATCCAGCCAGTCGGCCAAGCGCCGGACGATGCCCGTCCCGCCTGCCATGAATTGAGACGACGATGCCGCCGGATGCGCCGGAGCAATCATACCCGCTCCTCTTCCTCGATCTCGATCGCCACGAAGATCTCGCCATCGCGGCACTCGACAGGATAGGTCGTGAGATCGGTCTCTGCGGGAGCCATCACGGCCTTGCCGGTCCGGATGTCGAAGCTGCCGCCATGCAGGGGGCACTCGATACAGTCGCCGTCGAGATATCCCTCCGACAGGAGAGCGTATTCATGGGTGCAGATGTCGGACACGCAGTGGAAGCTGCCGCCCAGGTTGAACACGGCAACACGCTTGCCGTCGAGTTCGAAGCCCCTGCCCTCGTCTGTCGGCACTTCCGATGCGCTGGCCAAACGAAGCCATTTCAGGTCTGGCATACAAGTTCTCCTCTCGAGGCGGCTTTCGCCGCAGCGACGGGATCGAATCCTTCGCGGAGCATTTGCGCGGGAATCGTGTGCTGCGCGGCCATCAGGCGGATGGCAGCGCGCACTTCCCTCCCGATCGAGAAACCCTGAACCGCACGCAGGCGCTGGTCCCTGAAGAAATAGACGGCACCGGCAAAGGCCCCGATGTCGCCGCATCGAAGCGCCAGGTCGCACCCATCCGAAGAGCCGGCGCAATGCAGCAGCTTCCCGTTCTGGCTCGACCACTGGACAGGCATGTCGAGATAAGGCTCATCGGCCCCGGCCATGTTGCCGGCCACGACCCGCGCCTGCGCAAGTGCGGTCTGCCAGCTCTCGGAGCGCAAATGCCTGTGGTAGACTGGATGCCAGGACGAGGCGACGTCGCCGGCGGCGAACACGTCGGGATGGCTGGTGCGGCCGTATTCGTCTGTCCTTATGCCGTTCTGCGTTTCGAGCCCCGCCTCACGAGCCAGTTCGTCGTCCGCCTCCACGCCGATGCTTACAAGCACTGCATCGGCGGAGATTTCCGGTCCGTCCTCCAAGGTGAGGATAACCTCCCGGCCGTGCTCCTCCATCGCTTAGACGTTG
>JAEYXI010000093.1 GCA_023428515.1 Pseudomonadota bacterium
CCGTCGACCCGCTCGCGGCCGCCCTCCAGCATGATCGGCACGGCGAGCGGCGAGATGCGGTCGAGGTCCTTATGCACGATTCGACCTTTTATACGCGACAGCATGTCGGCAAGTCTCCTGACATCGAGCAGGCCGGCCGCTGCATCCGCGCGCGTCGCCTGCAAGAGGATGTGGTCCGGCTCATGCGATCGCAACACGTCGTAAATGAGGTCGGCCGACACGGTCACCTGCCGGCCGCTTTTCTCCTGGCCGGGGAAGCGTTTCTCGATCAGGCCGGAGATCTGCGCCCAGGCCCGGAAGGTGCGCTTCAGCATCCATGAATCCGCCAGCCATGCGTCGAGGTCGTCGCCCAGCATGTCCTCGTCGAAGAGCTGACCGAGCCTGATCTTGCCCGACTTGAACATGTGCCCCATGTCGCCGAGAGCCCAGACACCGAGCACATAGTCGGTGGCGACGAAGCCCAGCGGCCTCGCGCCCATCCGCTCCAGCCGGCGCGTCAGGAGCATGCCGAGCGTCTGGTGCGCCAGCCGCCCTTCGAAGGGATAGGCGACCATGTAGAAGCGGTTGCCGTTCGGAAAGGTCTCGACCAAGAGGTCGCCGCGCGCCGGCAGGATCGAGAACTCGGCCTGCAGCCGCAGCCAGTCGGCCACCTGCTCAGGCAGCGCCTTCCACCGCTTGGGGTCGGCAAGCATGCCACGCACCTGGTCGGCGAGATAGGTCGAGAGCGGGAATTTGCCGCCGCCGTAGTACGGCACCTTGGCGTCATGCCCGGGCGCGTTCGATACGAAGCATTCGTTCTCTCGGATGCCTTCGAAACGCAGCACTTTTCCGGCAAAGAGAAAAGTGTCGCCATAGACCAGCGTTTCGAGGAAGGCCTCCTCGATCTTGCCGAGCACCGGGCCGCCGCGCGCCACCGGTCCCTTGCCGTGGCGGACGTAGCGCACGTTCAACGCGGGCACCTCGATGATCGTGCCAACATTCAGGCGATATTGCTGGGCGATGCGGGGATGGCTGACGCGCCAGAGCCCTTCCTTGGTCTTGCGGATGCGGGCGTAGCGCTCGTAGCTCCTCAACGCGTAGCCACCGGTGCCGACGAAATCGACGACGCGGTCGAATGTCTCGCGGTCGAGCCCGGCATAGGGCGCCGCCGTCAGCACTTCACGGTAAAGATCGTCGGCATCGAAAGGCGCTCCGCAGGCGACGCCGAGCACATGCTGCGCCAGCACGTCGAGCGCGCCGGAGAGAAGCGGCGGCGTGTCCTGCGCGCCGACCGTCGAGGCCTCCAGCGCCGCCCGGCACTCCAGCACCTCGAAGCGGTTCGACGGTACCAGGATCGCCTTGGAAGGCTCGTCCATGCGGTGGTTGGAGCGGCCTATGCGCTGCGCCAGCCGGCTCGCCCCCTTCGGCGCACCGACATGGATGACGAGGTCGACGTCGCCCCAGTCGATGCCGAGGTCGAGCGTCGAGGTCGCGACGATGGCGCGCAAGGCATTCGTCTCCATCGCCTTCTCGACCCGCCTGCGCTGGCCGACATCGAGCGAGCCGTGATGCAGCGCGATCGGCAAATTGTCCTCGTTGATGCGCCAGAGTTCGGCGAACAGCAGCTCGGCCTGGCTGCGCGTGTTGACGAAGAGCAGGGTCGTCTTGTGCGCTTTCACCTGCTCGTAGATTTCGGGGATCGCATAGCGCGAGGAGTGACCCTGCCACGGCACGCGTTCCCGGGAGTCGAGCACCGACACGTCGGGCTTTGCCCCGCCGGCGACGGTGATCAGGTCGGCCATCGCGCCTGATGGCTCCTGCGCCACCAGCCAGCGGCGCAGTTCGTCGGGATCGGCGACCGTCGCCGACAGGCCGATCGCCTGCAGGCCAGGTACGATGGCGCGCAGACGGGCGAGGCCGAGCGCCAGGAGGTGCCCGCGCTTCGAGGTTACCAGCGAATGCAGCTCATCGAAGACGACGTAGCGCAGATCCTCGAAGAAGCGTTTTGCATCCGACGTCGCGATCAGCAGCGCGAGCTGCTCGGGCGTGGTGAGCAGGATGTCGGGCGGAATAAGCTTCTGGCGCTGGCGCTTGTGGGCCGGCGTGTCGCCGGTGCGCGTCTCCAGCGTCAGCGGCAAGTTCATTTCCTCGACAGGTTTCGCGAGGTTGCGCTGGATGTCGACGGCGAGCGCCTTCAGCGGCGAGATGTAGAGCGTGTGGATGCCGCGCCTGGCCTCGCCGGGCTTGCGCTTCGGCCGGTCGGCGAGATCGGTCAGTGTCGGCATGAAGCCGGCGAGCGTCTTGCCCGCGCCGGTCGGTGCGATCAGCAGGACCGATTTTCCCGCCTGTGCCTTTGCCAGCAGCTCGATCTGGTGGGCGCGCGGCGACCAGCCGCGCTCCGCGAACCATTTTACGAACTGGTTCGGCAGGATCGCGGCCGCGGCTTCCGGATCGACCTTGGGCTTGAGCTGTCGCGTCACGCGCCAGAGGTAGCGCGGGTATCAGGCGACGCCAAGCGAAATCTGGAACAAAAGGGGATCAACGTTGTTTCCCCTCCCCCTTCCGGGGAGGGAAATCAGCGTCCAGCCACCACGATCAGCCCCTGCACCGGTTCCTTCCGGTCGTCGCGGATCCTCTCCGTCCTCACCGAGACCGGCGCAAGGCCGTTGTCCGACAGGATGCGGCGCAGATAGGCTTCCGAATGCGCGTAGCGCCGCGACGGCTGAAGGGCGAAACCGTCCTGCGCGTCCAACTTCTCAACCGAAAAGGCGAACAATCCGTCTGGCGCAAGCATGCCGGAAACCGTCGGGAAAACCCCGTCCAGCGCCCCCAGATACATGAAGACATCCGCGGCGGTGACGAGATCCGGCCGCGCCCCGGCGTGGGAGAAATTCTGGAGATCGGCCTTTTCCAGCCTATCGTAGATGCCTTTCTCGCGCGCCTTGCGCAGCATTTCCGACGAGATGTCGACGCCTTCCAGTCGCTCGCACATAGGACGCAGACGCTCGCCCATCAGGCCGGTGCCGCAGCCGAGATCGAGCGCAAGCGAGAACCGCTCGCGCCCTGTCGCCCGGATGGCGGCCTCCAGCAGGACCGGCGCGCGATAGCCGAGCCCGTTCACCAGCGCCTGGTCGAATTTCGATGCATATTGGTCGAACAGCATCTCGACGAAGGCGCCGGGCATCGCAAGCGCACCGCTCTCGGCACCCGCCAAAGCGAGCTTGAGGGTCGCGCCGCTGTGGTCGGCCGGATCGAGCGCCAGCGCTGTACGCCAGGCAGCAACGGCGGCTTCGGCGTCGCCAACCGCCTCGTAGAATTCGCCAAGCTGGTACCAGCCGAGCGACCAGCCGGGGACCATTTCCAGTGCCGACAGCAAGGTTTCGGCCGCGCCGGGATGATCCCCCTCGGCAAAAAGCATAAAGGCGAAATCCACGCGGCGGTCGGCCGCCGGATCGCCGGAAGACAGGCTGAATAACACGCTCATCGGGGGTCGCTCAGGAAGGACGCGCGTCTATGCTGCGTTCCGCAAAAAAGCGCAAGCGGCTTTTTGTGGACGCTTCACTGCTGACAAACGCGTCTTCTCCAGAGACATAAAACGCCTACATTTGCGGCCATGCGTCCACGCGACCTGCTCTGCCCGAAACCTGGCGGCCTCTACTGCGCGCCCGGCGATTTCTACATCGACCCGGTGCGGCCGGTGGCGCGCGCGCTGATCACGCACGGCCATGCGGACCATGCCCGCTCGGGCCACGACACCGTGCTGGCGACGCGGCGGACGCTCGACATCATGGCGCTGCGTTACGGCGAAGACTTCGCCGGCTCGACGCAGGAGGCTGTTTTTGGCGAGACGATCGACGTCAACGGCGTCGCCGTCACCTTCCATCCGGCCGGCCATGTGCTTGGCTCCGCGCAAATCTGTGTCGAATATCAGGGCATGCGCATCGTCGCCTCGGGCGACTACAAGCGCCGGCCCGACGCCACCAGCGAGCCGTTCGAGCCGATCCGCTGCGACGTCTTCATCACCGAAGCGACCTTCGGCCTGCCGGTCTTCCGCCACCCACCCGACACTCACGAGATCGGCAAGCTGATCAAGTCGACCGAGCAATTCCCGGAGCGGGCGCATCTCGTCGGCGCCTATGCGCTGGGCAAGGCGCAACGCGTCATCCGCCTGATCCGCGATCATGGCTACGACAAGCCGGTTTTCATCCACGGCGCGCTGACGGAGCTTTGCGAGTACTATCAGTCCGAGGGAATCGAACTTGGCGATCTCAGGCCTGCCACCGTTCAGGGCGGTTCCAAGGGCAATTTTGCCGGCGCCATCATCGTCGGCCCGCCATCCGCCTTCGCCGACCGGTGGGCGCGGCGCTTTCCCGATCCGATCTCGTGCTTCGCCTCGGGCTGGATGCGCATCCGCCAGCGCGCCAAGCAGGGCGGCGTCGAGTTGCCGCTCATCATCTCGGACCATTCCGACTGGGACGAACTGCTCGAAACCATCGTCGAGACCGGGGCGAGCGAGATCTGGGTGACGCACGGCCGCGAGGAAGCGCTGGTGCGCTGGTGCGAATTGCAGGGCATTTCGGCGAAGGCGCTGCACCTCGTCGGCTATGAGGACGAGGGGGATTGATGAACCGCTTCGCCGAGCTCCTCGACCGTCTCGTGCTGACGCCTGCCCGTAACGGCAAGCTGAGACTGCTGGTCGATTATTTCCGCACGGTGGAAGACCCGGACCGTGGCTATGCGCTGGCGGCCATCACCGGGGACCTGTCGATCGCGGCGGTGAAGCCGGCCATGCTGCGCGCACTGATAGCCGAGCGCATGGACCCGGTGCTGTTCGGCTATTCCTACGATTATGTCGGTGATCTCGCCGAAACCGTGTCGCTGGTCTGGCCCGATCCGCCGTCGCACATGACGCCCAATCACGAGCCGACGCTCGGCGACGTGGTCGGCGCTCTGCAATCGGCGAGCCGCTCGGACGGGCCGACCGTGGTCGCAAAACTGCTCGACAGCGCCAGCATCGAGGCGCGCTTCGCCATCATCAAGCTGGTCACCGGGGGCTTGAGGATCGGCGTCTCGGCGCGGCTGGCGAAGCAGGCGCTGGCCGATTTCGGCAAGGTCGATGTCGCCGAGATCGAAGAACTTTGGCATGGGTTGAAGCCGCCCTACACCGAGCTTTTCGCCTGGCTGGAGGGCAAGGCGCCGAAACCGGAGAAGGCTGCCAAGGCGCTGTTCCGGCCGGTCATGCTGTCCAACCCGATCGAGGATCGCGATCTCGATAAACTTGACCCGAACGACTACGCCGCCGAATGGAAATGGGACGGCATCCGCGTGCAAGCCGTATCTGAAGCCGGCATACGCCGGCTCTATTCTCGGACTGGCGACGACGTATCGGGCGCCTTCCCCGATCTCATCGACGCGATGAATTTCTCCGCCGCGCTCGATGGTGAGCTGCTGGTCGGCGATCCCGTCCACGCGACCGGCACCTTCTCCGACCTGCAGCAGCGACTGAACCGCAAGACTGTATCGCCGAAAATCCGCGAACGCTTCCCGGCCTTTATGCGCTGCTACGACATCCTCCAGCTCGGCGAAGAGGATTTGCGGCCCCTGCCCTTCACCGAGCGGCGCAAGCGTCTGGAGGCTTTCATCCCGACGCTCGACCCCACGCGCTTCGACATTTCGCCGCTCGCGCCCTTCACCTCATGGGAAGCGCTGAACGAGATGCGCTGCAACCCGCCGCATCCGGTCATCGAGGGCGTCATGCTGAAGCGGCTGGATTCGCCCTATCTCGCCGGGCGGCCGAAAGGTCCGTGGTTCAAATGGAAGCGCGACCCGCACACGGTCGACGCGGTGCTGATGTATGCCCAGCGCGGTCATGGCAAGCGCTCCAGCTTCTATTCCGACTACACGTTCGGCGTCTGGTCGGGGCCGTCAGGTGAAGAGGAGCTGGTGCCGGTCGGAAAAGCCTATTTCGGCTTTACCGACGAGGAGCTGAAGCAGATCGACAAATATGTGCGCGACAACACGATCGAGCGTTTTGGGCCGGTGCGCTCGGTGCGCGCAGATCGGGACAACGGGCTGGTCCTGGAGGTCGCCTTCGAGGGGCTGAACCGCTCGACCCGGCACAAGTCGGGCGTCGCCATGCGTTTCCCGCGCATCTCGCGGCTGCGCTGGGACAAGCCCACCGCCGAAGCCGACCACATCGAAACGTTGCAGGCACTGCTGGACTAGGTCCTCGCGCCTACTCCACCACCGACACTTTTATCTCGTAGATGTCGACCGCCTTGCCCTCGTTGGAGAAGTCGGAGTTGATGGCGATCGAGCCGGCGGCGCCCGGCCGGTTGCCCGACAGCTGGACGTCGAAGAGATATTCGCCGCGCTCGTAGCCGACGGCGTAACGCTTGCGGCCGCAGTCGCCGAGTTCGCCGAAATCGCAGCTGATCGAGATCTGCGTCTGCGTGCCGTCCTCCGACCTCGCCGATATGTCGAACACCGCCTTCTTGCCGACGATCTGCTCGAGGACACCCTGTCCGACATCGAAAACCACCGCCGAACCCGTGTTACCGGAGCGGATCCGCATGAAACGGCCGGATTCGTCTTCGCTCACCTCCGCTGTCGCGCCACTCGGCGCATTCGCGGCCGAGGGATCGTCAGGCGAAAACACGGTTATCCAGTTGCGCAGTTCCTGCGTGCTTTCCTCTCCCAGGGTGCCGGACTCGCCCGGCTGCAGCGGAACCTCCTGGGCGGGATCGAAGTCCTCTTCCTCCTGCACGATCTCTGGCGGAGCCGGCTGCTGTTCGGAGCCCAGTTTCAGCAGGCCGGTCTGATAGGCCCACAAGCCGCCGATCGCGGCAGCGCAGACAAGCGTGAGGATGACGAATGCCGCCGCCAGCGGACGCCGCTTCCGCGCTCGCCTCTCGTCGCGATCAGGGGCGACGGTCGCGGCGGGCGACGATCCGGCGAGAACAGGCTCGGGCTCGGGGCCGACGCCGAAATCGACCGAAGGGGCTTCCGCGGCGGTTTCCTCCTGGCGATCGAGCGCAACCGATGGCGCCACCCCAGCATCGCCGGCTGGTGTGGCCGGCGCTTCGACCGTCGGAGCCTCGACTGCGGCCGGCGGTTCGTCGAGCGATATGACAGGTACCTCGCCCGGCTGGACGGGCAGAGCGGGTGCGGCCGGCAGGAATTCCGATTCGATGTTGGTGATCTTCGCCTGCAGATTCTGCCGGCGCTTGATCGCCATCTCCACGGTCAGTTGCGGCTGCGACTGCGTGGCGCGCTCCAGCGCGGCAAAGGCCGAGCGGTACACCCTCTCGCGGAAGGCGCGGTCCTCGGCATTCCCCTTCTCAAGTGCGTTGCGGATCGCTTTTTCGACCGGATCCAATTACGGTTTTTCCCAATTGCGGCATTAGCGTCGTTGATCGTTAGCCTTAGCCGGACGATGAGGCAACGCCTGCTAGCCGCAATGCCCCGCAAATTGCCGCTGCGGCAGGGATTTCAGCCAATGACGACCCTGCGATCCCCAGCGGAGCTCTCGAAAGCCGCGTCGATCAGCTTCTGGATATCCGCGACACGTCGGAAGGACGGGTCGCCGTTCTCGCCAGAAATAAGAGCATCGGCGAAACGCCTGGCGTTGCGGCGCACCTCAGGCGGTTCGAGTTCTTCCCAGCGGTTCAGGTCGATATCCTGGCCGAGACAAGCCCAGAGCTTCGACGCCTTGCCGTCGCTCTCGACCTTGAGCGCGCCCTTCGTGCCATGCAGCGAAAGCGACAGCTCGTTGAGATAGCCGGTGGCGAAGCGCGTGGCCACGACCGTCGCCAGCGCCCCGGATTTCAACCGCGCCGTCATCGCCACGCTGTCATTGGCGTCGAGCACATATTCGCCGATCCGGTCGCCCTCGACCTTGGGGAAGGTCACCAGCTCGGCTTTCAGGCTGGCGAAATCGTCGGCCGCGCCGAAACTCGCGAAGTCGAGTATGTGGATGCCGACATCGCCGAGCACGCCGGTCGAGCCATGCGCGGTCGACTGCCGCCACAACCATTGCGGCTCGCTCATCGCATCGCCCCAGGTCTTCGACACCAGCCAGCTCTGCCGGTAGGCCGCCTCGACATGGCGCAGGGCGCCGATCTCGCCTGCCACGGCCATTTTTCGCGCCTGCTGCAGCGCCGGGGAGTTGCGGTAGGTGAGGTTCACCATGTTGACGAGCCCGGCGCTTTCGGCCGCCTCGGTCATGGCGAGCGCGTCGGCAAAGCTCGGCGCCAGCGGCTTCTCGCAGAAGACGTGCTTGCCGGCCGCGATCAGCGCCAGCGTCGTCGCCTTGTGCACTCCGTCAGGCGTGCAATTGATCGCCGCGTCGAAGCCGCCCCAGGCGATCGCCTCGTCCAGGCTGTCGAAATGATGCGCTATGCCGTTCGCGGCGGCGAATTTCTCCGCCTTGCCCGGCAGAAGATCGACGCAGGCGACGATCCCGCATTCCGGGATCTTTGCAAATTCCTCGACGTGATGGGCGGCGATGCCGCCCGTGCCGAGAAGCAGGAGCCTGTGCATGGGACGTGCTCCTCAGCCAAAACCCTTGTCGCCGTCGGCATGCAGCCGAGCGCCCTTCTGGACGATTTTTTCCCTGGCCTTGTCGACCGGGACATTCGGCGCCTCGGTGATCGCGCTCCAGGCAGGTGCAGGATTGTGCGCCCAGTGCACCGCGTTCCTCAGCACCTGCCGCACGCCCTCATTGTGATAGATCGGGTAGGTCTCGTGTCCCGGCGAGAAATAGAAGATTTTGCCGGCGCCGCGCTGCCAGGTCATGCCGGAACGGAAGACCTCGCCGCCCTCATACCAGGACACGAACACCGTCTCCATCGGCTCCGGCACGGCGAAGGGCTCGCCATACATCTCGGTCTCGGCGATCTCGATGCATTCGCCGACGCCTTGCGCGATCGGATGGCCGCGATTGATCGCCCAGGCGCGTTCGCGCTCGCCCGCCTCGCGCCATTTCAGCGAGCAAGGCGTACCCATCAGCCGCTTGAAGATCTTCGAGTAATGGCCGGAATGGAGCACGATCAGCCCCATGCCTTGCCAGACGCGGCGCGCCACGCGCTCGACCACCTCGTCCTCGACGTCGCCATGCGCGGCGTGGCCCCACCAGAGCAGCACGTCGGTCGAGGCGAGCCGCTCGTCCGTCAGCCCGTGCTCGGGCTGCTGCAGCGTCGCGGTCGTCACCTCGAGCGCCGTGTCCTCGCGGAGCGCCGAGGCGATCGTCTCGTGCATCCCATCAGGATAGATCTGCCGCACGACCTCGCTGGTCTGCTCGTGGACATTCTCTCCCCAAACCACAGTCCTGATCGCCATCTCGGTTCTCCAAAGCGCTTTGAATGCTGCATAACCCGCCGCTGCCTGGAAGTTAAGGAGCGAATTCCACGATCCAGATGAATTTTCGAATGGCTGTGAGGGCGGCTTGAATTTGCGCCGCATTGCGGCTATCACGCGCCCATTCCGCCGGCCTCCAGCCGTGCGCGAGCCGCTTTAGCTCAGTTGGTAGAGCACATCATTCGTTATGATGGGGTCGCGTGTTCGAGTCACGCAAGCGGCACCAATTTTTTTCGAATAAAATCAAGCACCTAGGCACCGCCCGCCGGCCGGTCGAGATGGAGACATCGCTTTTTAGCACCTTACCGGGCGGTCATCGTCTCCAGGGTGCCTGAAATTCGCCAGAGCCTGCTCAGGTCTGAACAATACGAAACCGCCAGGCAGCCAGAACACGTTGTCTCGGGCAATCTTGCATATTCTGGCGAACTCCGTTCAATGGGCTGGACGCCCGCAATTTCGGCTCACCTAGCCCTTTCCCGGTGCATCTCGTCACGTGCCACAGTTTCGAAAACGGAGACGGCGCCGTAAATGCTCACCAACCAGGACATCGTCGAGCTGACCGCGTGGCGCAGGATGCTGCACCAGTATCCAGAGGTGTCGAACGAGGAAGAGAGAACCGCCGCAGAGGTCGTATCTTTCCTGAGTGACACCAAGCCGGACCAGCTGTTCACGGGGCTAGGCGGCCACGGCGTGGCTGCACTGTATGAGAGTGGCCGAGCAGGACCGACAATCATGTTCCGGTCTGAACTCGATGCCCTGCCCATAGAGGAGCGGTCTGGCGTCGCCCATTCGTCGCTTGTTCCTGGTAAATCGCACATGTGCGGCCATGATGGGCATACGGCCATCCTGGCTGCGCTCGGACGCCAGTTCGGGCGCCAGAGACCCGCGCGGGGACGCGTGGTGTTGATGTTTCAACCAGCTGAGGAGACGGGGAACGGCGCCGCAGGAGTCATCGGCGATACACGCTTCGCCGAGATAGCGCCGGATTTTGCTTTTTCACTTCACAATCTGCCGGGGGTTCCCTTCGGCGAAGTTCGCTTGAAGGCAGGCGTCGTGAACTGCGCGTCGCGCGGCATGCGCGTAGTGCTGGAGGGGAAAACCGCGCATTCCTCGATGCCGGAGACAGGCGTTTCGCCCATGCCGGCAATCAGCGAGTTGATGCCGGCTCTCCCCACCCTGGCTGTGGGCAGCTTCAACGATGACAGTTTTCGGATGATCACCGTCACCCATGCGTCGATGGGTGAAGCCGTATTCGGCGTAGCTCCTGGCCGGGCTGAGGTCTGGGCGACGCTGCGAACCCGCCGGGACGACGAAATGGCGGCTCTCTGCACTGCGGCCGAAAACCTCGTGAAGCGAGCGGCCGCCGATTTCCAGTTGGCATGCGCGATCGACTATCACGAGATTTTCGTCGCCAGCGTGAATGAGACGGAAGCTGTCGAGCAACTGCGACGCGCACTCGACGACGAAGGCATCCGACACAACGAAAATGCGCTGCCGATGCGCGCCTCTGAAGACTTCGGACTTTTCGGGCGAAACTCAAAATCTGCGATGTTTTTCCTGGGGGCGGGAGAGCATCATCCGGCTTTGCACAATCCCGACTATGACTTTCCCGATGACCTGATCCCGACCGGCGCACGAGTGTTCATGCGGGTTGCCTCGAATCTCCTTGGCTGAGGCCCAGATTACCGCGTGTGAATTCTCTCGCTTTTTCGAGCGCACAAGTGCTGACCGCCCCCGGTTATAGAAGCAGAGACCGGACTGCTGGATAAAAGCCAGAGTTACGGCTGGGCATCCGAGGCGCTTGCCGGTGGTTGCTGGCTCGCAACGAACTTGTTTCTGAGATGTTGAAACAGGATTTCGCTCAATTCGTTGCCGGAGCGCCGGCGCAGCGCGTCGAGGATTGCCTCATGCTCACGCATCGCCGCGCCCCAGCGATCATATTGCCCGGACAGGTTAGCAACGTAGCGCTCACGCCTGATCCGCGCGGTGACGCTGTGATAAAGTTCGCTCAGCACGCGATTGCCTGCGGCCTTTACGATCGCGCGGTGTATCTCCTGATTTTTTTGGAAATACGCCGCCAGATCGCGGCGTAGATAATAGAGATACATCTCCTGATGTATCTGCTCGATAGTCTGGATCTCCTCGTCGGTGATGTTCACGCATGCGAGGCGGCCCGCTAGAGCCTCCAATCCTCCCATCAAGTCGAACAATTCACGAAGCTCCTGCTCGTCGAGCTTGCGAACGCGTGCTCCCCGATTCGGCAGCAGCTCTATCATGCCCTCCGATGCGAGGACCTTGAGAGCCTCACGAAGAGGTGTTCGCGAGACGCCGAACCTCTCACAAAGAATACGTTCAGGAATTCGAGAGCCGTCTGCAAGATGCCCTTCGATAAGATAGTCGCGTAACTGATCCAGTAGTTCCTTGTGCAGCGACGTAGACTGGGCAGCCACGGATGTGTGCTTGTCCACGTCTGTCGCGCCAAGATTCTCGGGTGCCGTCATAAGTTTAACCTATCGCATTGGAATTGGGTTGTCGACATGCAGGCCCGATGGATTGCATTCGCACCCCTTTCCTATAATAAGAATTTTGAATTCAAAAAATAGATAGGGATAGGAGCGCGCCATGGGCCTAGGTCGACATTTCCTCCAGTTACCTGGGCCGAACCCGGTACCGGAGCGGATTGTGAGGGCGATGAGCGCTTCCGTCATCGATCATCGCGGTCCCGAGTTCCAGCGTCTCGGCGCCGAGGTCCTGGAAGGGTGTCGCGAGGTATTCGGCACTGCCGGCCCGGTCGTCATCTATCCATCTTCCGGAACCGGCGCCTGGGAGGCGGCTATCGTCAACACGCTGTCTCCCGGCGATACGGTGCTGATGTTCGAGACAGGTCATTTCGCCACGCTATGGCGGCAGATGGCCGAACGCTGGGGCCTGAAGATCGACTTTGTCCCTGGAGACTGGCGACGAGGCGTCGATCCTGCCGTGGTGGAGGCGAAGCTGGCCGATGATCGCGAGGGCAAGATAAAGGCCGTGATGGTCGTGCATAACGAGACATCGACCGGCGTCACGAGCCGCATCGCCGAGATAAGAAAGGCGATCGATAGAGCAAATCACGATGCGCTGTTTCTGGTCGACACGATTTCGTCGCTGGGTTCGGTCGAATTTCTTCACGATGAATGGTGCGTCGATGTCGCCGTGTGCTGCTCGCAGAAGGGATTGATGCTGCCGCCGGGGCTTGCGTTCACGGCGATTTCCGACAAGGCGCTTGCAGCCTCGAAGCATAACCGCATGCCCAGATCCTATTGGGACTGGGCCGAAATGATAAAGTTCAACAGCGCCGGCTTCTTCCCTTACACGCCGGCGACCACCTTGCTGTTCGGCCTGCGCGAGTCGTTCCTCATGCTCCGCGAAGAAGGGCTGGCCGCGGTATTCGCGCGGCACCGGCGCCTGGCGGCGGCGACGCGCGCAGCTGTCGGTGCATGGGGCCTGGACCTGGTGTGTCAGGACGAGCGAGAACATTCGCCGGTGCTCACGGCGGTCATGATGCCGGCCGGGCATAATGCCGATGAATTCCGCAAGATCGCCCTGGAGCAACTCAACATTTCGCTCGGCGGCGGCCTCACAAAGCTCGCAACGAAGGCTTTTCGCATCGGCCATCTCGGCGAATGCAACGAACTCGTGCTGATAGGGGCGCTCGGCGGCGTCGAGCTGGCCCTTTCAGCGGCTGGCGTTCCCCACCGGAAAGGCGGCTGTGATGCCGCCATCGGCTACCTGCGGGACTGTGCCGCCCACTAGCAATTTTGTAGGCAAAATGGCGGCTTGATTGCGAAAATTTCAAGTGTTATGAATTCAGTAAATAGAAAAATATCTTCGGGAACTTTCCAGACTCCAGCGATTGGCATCAGGCTAATGGCTGAGCAACTCTAGTTTACGCATTCAATCCACATGAATGGGAGAACCTCCATGTTCGACAAGAAGCCCAATCGCCGCGCGGTCCTGATCGGTTCGGCGTCCGTGGCAGGAGCCCTGGCGATGCCGAACATCGCCCGGGGCGCACCTCGGGAGTTCGTCATCGGAACCAACGGAGGTGTCGCCTACGAAGCCTTCTACAAGGCAATCCTTCAGCCGTTCGAGGAAAAGCACAACGCCAAGGTGGTGCCGGTTTTTGGTGGCGGCAACGAGCTGATGAACAGGGTGCTGGCGGAAAAAGCCAATCCGACGATGGACTGTGTGACCACTTACGTCGGCGCGTGGGAAGTCGGTAAGGCGGAAGGGGTTTTCGAGAAAGTCGACTACAGCAAGATCGAACATATCGATGACGTGTACGAGTTTATGCACGACCCCGACGGCTATGCGCCGTTCATCAATTTCGGCGCCTGGGGGATCGTCTTCGACAAGAGTGCCGTCGCGACCGGACCGCAGTCGTTCAAGGCGCTCTGGCAGGACGAATTCGCAGACAAGGTCCTGATCGGTGGGTTGTACCACTGGCAGATCCATCTCGCTGCTTTCGCGCATGCCTGGACCGGCGACCAGCACAACATCGACGTCGCCTTCGAGAAGATGAAGGAACTTGCCCCCAAGATGGCCGGTCTCTACGGGCTCAACTCTGATACCCAGTCGAAATTCCAACAGGGACTGGGTTCGATCGCTCCGTGGTACAGCCACCATGCCCACCGTGTCCGCCAGATGGGCGTGCCGCTCGAATTCGTGTTCCCGGAGGAAGGCGCATTCATCTATCCGCAGGCCTACCATGCGGTGAAGGGAACAGAACACGTCGACCTAGTCGAGAAGCTGATCAGCATTTTCTACGACCCCGCCGTAGCCGTCGCCTACGCCCAAACGGATGGGTATGTCCCGGCGAATTCGAAAGCCGTCATCCCCGATGAGCTGCGGCCCTATATCCCGACCATCGAGCAGGTAACGCAAAGCAACAACTGGGATTGGGGTTTCGTGAACGGCAATCAGGGTGATTGGCTGATGCGCTGGAATAGCGAGGTGGTTCCTCTGATCAAGAGCTGAGCGGCTCGATGCGCGCTGGCCAGAACCCTTGGGTCGCAAGGCTTTTGCTGATTGCGCCAACGGCTTATTTTCTGCTGCTCGTGGCATACCCGTTGTTTCTCCTCGTCCGGATGAGTTTCTCTCTTCCGGAGAGGGGGCGTGTCTTCGGCGAAGGATTTTCCTTTCAGAACTACATAGACATATTCACCACGCCGCTTTTCCTGAACGCATTCATCGTAACGGTTCGTGTGGGAATTCTGACGGCGATATTTGCGCTGCTGTTGGGCTTCCCGCTCGCCGTCTTCATCTGGCGAAGCAGGGGTGTGTGGTCGCGGATAGTGGTCCTGATCACGCTGGCACCCATTCTTATCAGCGCGGTGGTGCGCGCCTATGGCTGGATGGTGCTGCTGTCCAACAGAGGCCTGGTCAACTCGCTGCTGGTCTATACCGGAATCACGGATGGGCCCGTTCGCCTGATCTTCAACGAGACCGGAATTGTAATCGGCACCGTACACGTTCTGCTGCCGTTTATGGTGCTGTCGATCCTGAGTTCTCTCCAAACGATCGACCGTTCGCTCGAGGATGCGGCGGCGACGCTCGGCGCAAAGCCGTGGCGCGTCACCCTGGATATCATCTTTCCCCTGGCGCTTCCGGGAGCGGTGGCCGGTCTTGTCCTGGTGTTCATACTGGCCGTCGGCTCCTTCATTACGCCAGTATTGCTGGGTGGCCAGGTCGTCATAACGCTTCCGATTCTCGCGCTTCAGCAATTTGTGACCACCTTCAATTGGGCGCTCGGCTCGGCAATCGTGACAGTGCTCCTCGTCGCGGTTCTGGCGGCGACGGTCGCATTCGAGCGCATGATGCGACGCGGTTCCCAGCGGGGGACGGTTCGATGAGGGCGTCGTCTCTCCGCCGCTTGCCTGTCAACGCTCTGATCGTTCTCATTTGCGCATTTATCCTTGCGCCGATCCTGGTGGTGGTGGCCGCGAGTTTTTCGGAAACACCTTTCCTGGTGTTTCCGCCGACAGGATTCACTTTGAAGTGGTTTACGAACCTCTCGCATCTGGGGCAGTACACCGACGCCATCAAATTCAGCTTCACCGTGGCGGTGCTGTCGACGATCGTCTCGGTGCTGCTCGGGCTCGTGGTGGGACTGACCATTGTATCTACGGAGTTCAAGGGAAAAGCTCTGCTGCAGGCGTTTTTCCTGTCGCCGATCGTCCTGCCGGAACTTGCCCTGGCGCTCGGACTTCTCCAGTATTTCAGCCAGTTGGGAGTGCTGAGAGGCCTCCTCCCTCTCGTCCTCGCGCACAGCGTCGTCTGCACGCCCTACGCGATCCGCACCATCCAGGCCTCGGCATTGCGGCTGGACCGGAATCTCGAGGACAGCGCGCTGAGCCTCGGAGCGCGCCCCTATCAGGTCCTTCGGGATGTCACGATCCCTCTCGTGAATCCCGGCGTGATCGCAGGCGCGATCATGGCGTTCGTAATCTCTTTCGATAACGTCACCATCTCGGTGTTTCTGGCGACGCCGGGCGCAACTCCCATTCCTGCGCTACTCTTCAACCAGGCAACTGAATCAGGCCTGAGCACGACGTTGGCCGTCGTCTCGACGCTGCTCATCCTGATGATGCTGGTGGTGATCGTCGTCATCGAGAAGCTGATCGGCATCAAGAATTTGACGGCTCCGCCGTCGGAAAAGAATTGAGCGGCCTGATCATGAATCGCCTGGAACCGTCGATGACAGAATCAAATATTGCCCTGAAGACAAGCTCGGTCGTGAAGCGTTTTGGCAGCCACACGGCCGTCGACAATGTCGACCTTGAGGTCGGATCGCGCGAGTTCGTCAGCCTGCTGGGCCCCAGCGGTTGCGGAAAGACCTCGCTGCTGCGGTTGATCGCAGGCTTCCTCAGGCCGGACGCGGGAACGATCGTCTGTCAGGGCAAGGACATCACCAATCTTCCTCCCTATGCGAGAAACCTCGGCGTGGTGTTCCAGAACTATGCCTTGTTTCCTCACATGACCGCCGCCGAAAATGTCGGCTACGGCCTCAAAATTCGCCGTGTGGCCAAGGCGGAACTTGACGAACGAGTCAGGCGGGCGCTCGACCGCGTCAATCTCTCCCAGGCGGCGGAACGCTATCCGCTGCAATTGTCCGGGGGCATGCAGCAGCGCGTTGCCCTCGCCAGGGCCCTGGTGATCGAGCCCTCGGTACTCCTGCTCGACGAACCACTGTCGGCCCTGGACAAGCACTTGCGCGAGGACATGCAGGTCGAACTCAGGCTGCTCCAGAAAAGGATCGGAGTAACGACGATTTTCGTCACCCACGATCAGGAAGAGGCCATGACGCTGTCCGATCGGATCGCGGTGATGGAGGCCGGCAAGATCAGGCAGATGGACACGCCTGAGAACGTCTACAAGAACCCGGTTTCACGCTTTGTCGCGACGTTCCTCGGAACGACCAACATGCTGACCGGCTCCGTGGCGGAGGCGAATGGAAGCAGTGTCCTGGTCGATGTCCACGGGCTGAAATCGCCAGTCCAAGTCGATGGCCAGGCGCCTGCACCCGGCGCGAAAGTCAATCTGGCGATACGGCCGGAACAGATCACCTTGTCGAAGAACGGTTCCGGGATTCCCGGCACGGTCCGCGAGGTGCTTTACCAGGGACACCGGAACATCGTGATCTTCGATGCCAAAGCTGGCGGTGAACTCCGTTGCTTCGCACCATCCGACTCCTGGTCGCTCGATAGGGGCGATGAGGCATTTGCGAGATGGGCCGACAATGCAGGGCGGATCCTGCCCGACTAGTTCGTGACCAACGCCGCCGGAGCGGCAATTCCTCTAGTAAAAATGATGGAGTTTTCATGAGACCGGACAACAAATTTTTCAATGAACCACGTCTTCGCGCCGCAATGGACAAGGAGAATATCGATCTCCTGATCTTGAGAGGCGGCGAAAACTCCAAATACGTTTCGGGTTTTTTCCACAATGGCGGCCACCTCGTATATCGGCCGTTCTGCGTGTTCTTCTTCCGCGACCCGTCCATCGAGCCGGCCTTCATCGTGCCTGCCGTGGATCTGCATCTGGCAATGGATTCCACCTGGATAAAAGACGTTCGCGCCTATGCGATGGCTGAATTCCATACCGACATCGACACCCACTTCTACGTCGATTTC
The DNA here is from genome assembly GCA_023428515.1 of Pseudomonadota bacterium. The sequence goes on from JAEYXI010000093.1 coordinate 17,508, forward strand.
TTCGAGGCGGCGAAGGACGTGCTGGCCGAGCGGGGCGTCAAGGGAATGGTGGTGGGCGTGGAAGGTGAAACTCAGCCGGCCGGGTTCAAGACCAAACTGGCGACCGTTCTCGGTGACAACAAGACTGTCGATGTCGACGTCATGATGGAACTGGTGAGGATGGTGAAGACGCCGGAGGAAATCCGACGTCTCAAGATCGCTACCGACATCACGATAAAGGCGCATGCCGCGTTCCGGAGCGCGATCCGCCTGGGCGCGACGGACTCGGACCTGCTGCGCGTCACGACGACCAACATGATGGAGAACGGCGCACACGGCGTGAAGTTCATAAATCTGGGATGCGGGCCACTTACTTCCTATGCGGCTCATTCGCCGTTTCCACTGGGCCATGCCATCAAGGAAGGTGATTTCGTCAAAGTCGACATGGGCGCGCTCTATCTGGGCTATGGCGCCGACTTCGTGCGTTCGTACTTCGCCGGCAAGGCCAGCGAGCGCCACCAGGAGATATGGAAGCGGCTTAACGAAGTGCAGCTTGAGCTGGGCCTGGGATTGCGGCCGGGAATGACCGGAGGCGAGATATTCGATCGCGGCTACGCCATGATCGACAAGTACCTTCCCAACTTCCCGCGCGAATTCGTAGGCCACGGCATAGGCCTCGGCGCCCACGAACAGCCGCGAATGAACCACGTCAATCGCACGGTCCTGGAGCCCAATACCGTCGTCTGCCTCGAATACAGCTACTACCATGAAGGCTGCCGGCACCACACCGAAGAAACCTTCCTGGTCACCGACAAGGGCGTGGACTTCTGGACGGAGAGCTGCCCGCGCGATCTCATCGTGGCGGTTTAGCTGGCGCATCTGGAAACCCGAGCGGCGGCAGGGATGCTGTGAGGGTTCGTTCCGGGGGTCGGGCAAATCTTGTTCCGACCCCGTCTGAAGCGTGATCCTGGCGAGGGTACCTACCGGCTGCTTTCAGATCGTGAAAAATTGCCCCAATGATCGCCGACCCTGAGGTCAGTCGAAAGCAGCCACAGGCGTGACAGGAGACCTTCCAACCTTACGATACTAGCTCTGGTAATGGATTGCATGGCCAAAGGCGCCGAGAGCTGCCTCCTGGAAAGCCTCCCCGCGGGTCGGATGCGCGTGGATGGTGGCCGCCACATCCTCTGCCCGGGCGCCCATTTCCAGGGCGAGCGAGAAGGCAGCCGCCAATTCGGAGACGCCTGCCCCAACCGCCTGAACACCTAGCAGGACATGGTCCTGGGCGCGGGCGACGACGCGCACGAAGCCGCCGTCATCGCCCTGTGTCATGG
>JAEYXI010000121.1 GCA_023428515.1 Pseudomonadota bacterium
GGGCCAGACTCGATCACACACGCCATCCGCGGCAGCGCGCCGGTCGCGTCGCCGCGTGGCCCGCAGACATTGCGCCCCACGAGCTCGATCTGAAATCCGCTCGCGTGCTTGGTCACGCCGAAGTGCAGCGCCACGATCGGGTTGGTGCGCGCCAGGATTTCATCGAGCACCGTCGGCGTGCGCTCCCACTCTACGGGCAGCACCTCGTCGAGGACGTCATGTTCGGGGAACTGTTCGCGCGCCCTCAACGCGAGCTCAGGAACGAGCGTCGAAGTGGCGTTCGCCGGAATACCCGGAAACGCCCCGAAGCCTGTCAGCAGAATAGTGGATCGCGTTTTGGTCACCCTGGGTCTGCTTTCGCAATGTTACGCGCGAATGCCGGCGAGGCTCATTATTTCGTCGACGGCCAGTGTCGGCAACAGCTTGCCGGCACGCACCTCTTCCTCGATCGCCGGCAGGCGTGCCGCGACGTTCGGGTTCGACTGAATGCTCGACATGATGCGGTCGTTCAGCATGTCGCGCATCCACGCCACCGCCTGGCGTTGGCGCCGCTCGGCGAACTCTCCGGTCTCAGTGAGCGCCTTGCGGTGGGCCAGAACATTCTCCCACAGCTTGTCGAGGCCCTTGTTCTCGCGACCGGAGATCGTCACCACCGGCGGCGACCAGCTCGACGGCGGCGTCAGGATTTGCAGCGCCGCGCGATACTCCGATGCGGCGCGTTCGGCGCGTGGGATATTGTCGCCGTCAGCCTTGTTGATGGCGATCATATCGGCGATCTCGATGATGCCCTTCTTGATGCCTTGCAGATCATCGCCGCCGCCCGGCAGCAGCAGCACCAGAAAGAAATCGACCATGTCCGCAACGGCGATCTCCGACTGGCCGACGCCAACCGTCTCGACGATGATCACGTCGAAGCCGGCGGCCGCGCAGAGCGCCATCGTCTCGCGCGTCTTGCGCGTCACGCCGCCCAGTGTGCCGGAGGTTGGGGACGGCCGGATGAAGGCCCTCGGCTCCTGCGAAAGCCTTGCCATGCGCGTCTTGTCGCCGAGGATCGAGCCGCCCGTGCGCTTCGACGTCGGATCGACCGCCAGCACCGCCACCTTATGGCCGAGCCCTGCGAGGTTCATCCCGAGTTCGTCGATGCTGGTCGACTTCCCGACGCCGGGCACCCCCGTGATGCCGAGGCGCAGCGCGCCGCCCGTCGCCGGAAGCAGCGCCTGCAGAAGCTGCTGCGCCCGCGCCTGATGCTCGCCCTTAGTGCTTTCCACGAGCGTGATCGCCCGCGCCAGCATGGCTCGATCACCCGAGCGCACCCCGGCGATCAGGTCGTCGATTGTCGGGCCCTTAAGGGCGGCGGCAGCCGTTTGCATCGAGCGCGGTTCCCTCGCATCCATCAAGCCCCGTTGATAATTGGATAAATTCGCCGACCGCAAGCCCGCCGTGCCGCCGCCAACGGGATAAGCCGACGCATTGCGGGCCAATCGTGTGTCGCCGAAGCTCCACTAGGAACAACCAACTGTCGCCAAGCGACAGTAAAGCTTGTTGTCGAAAGGGCCTCCGGCGCCCTAAGGGAGCCATAGGCGGGGAGTAAGTGCGGCGCTCGAATTGCCGCCTTGATCGGGGACGTTCCACGTGTTGGCACGCCAGACAATTGTTTTTTCGAGCCTTTTTCTGTTTCTCGCGCTGTTTTCGCTCGTCACGCGCAACAGTGCAGCCGCCGAGGAGCGCTGGCCGCCGTGGCAGAGCTTCACCGAGGCCGAGGAAGCCGCGCGCCAGAAAGCCAATAAGCGCAAAGCCGCCGCTGCGGCGGCAGCCGCAAACAATACGGCGAACATCAAGCGCCAGATCGAGCAGCTGAAAGGCGCCGGCAAGTTCGCCCAGGCGGTGCCGCTAGCGCAGCGTCTCCTGACGTTAGCCGGCCGCAAGGGGCCTCAGAGCCTCGAGGTGGCGGACGCGCTCGATACGCTCGCGGGTCTCTACGAGGCGCAGAACAAGTTTGCCGACGCCGAGCCCCTGCTGAAGCGCTCGCTCTCCATCCGCGAGAAGGCGCCGGGCCAGCCGGGCGTAGCCGCAACGCGCGACCGCTTGGCCAACACCTACGAAAAACTGGGTAAGCCGGACGAGGCGAATGCCGTCCGGACCGCGCGAGCCCCTGCGCCCGCTGAACCGCCAGCCGGCGAACAGAAAAAAGCCGAGGAAAAGCAAGCCGCGGCGCCGACCGATGCCAAAGAACCGGCGCCTGGAGAAGAGCAGGTCGTTGTCGTGCCCGAGGGTCGGGCCATGCAGGAGCCCGAGAAGCCGTTCACGATTCCCTCTGCCGACGCGCCTTCGCCGAATGCGCCTCCCGCCGTTGTCGAGGCCGAGCCGACACCCAAGGCCGTCGAAGAGCCATTTTCCATTCCGTCGGCTGATGCGCCGTCTGCCGGCGCTCCACCCGCCACCGCCGAGCTCGAGGCGCCAGCTGAAACGCCGGCCCAGCCTCCTGCCGCCGCGCCGGAGCTTCCCGAGGCCAAGCCCGCCCTGCCGGAGTTCGGCGCCGGCCGGATTGTCAGGCCCCGCATGGGCGCGCCACGCGCCGCCGCACCGCCGAGCGAGCCCGATGTCGCCGCCGCACCGCCACCTCCCCCTGCGGCTCCGGCTCCAGAGGTCGAAGATCCTTCGGACACCCGCGAACACCGGCCCGACGTGATCGGTGAGCCGATGCCGGGTGCTGGCCAGGACGAGCCTGCGACGGCCAACGAAGCGCCTGCCGCAGCCGAGCCTCCGCCGCCGAGCGGTGGCAGTGGCCCCAGCGATTCCCACAACGGCATGGGCGGCATCGGCGCTGGCTCGGGCTCGCCCCCTGCGGCCGCCGTGCCAACCCCAACCCCCGAGCCGCCAGTTGTCGCCGAGCCCGAGATACCGGACGGCCGGCCAGCCGCGCCCGATGATTCCGCTGCCGCGCCCGCACCGCCGCCTCCGCAAGATATGGAGGGCGGTAGCGGCCAGCGCCGCGGCTATTACAACGGGCCCGGCCCGCACAGTGACGGCG
>JAEYXI010000156.1 GCA_023428515.1 Pseudomonadota bacterium
GTATAAGTGACGGGGAGAGGAGAGACTGCCGCGACGTCGACGCCCCTCTCTCCCCGTCCTTCACGGGGAGAGAGTACGAGCGGGGGCAAGACCTAGCCGCCGCGCGGCAACAGCCATACTTGACGCCTGCGCACCCGGCTGCCACTCCAACGTCATGGAACAGGTTCAGACGAAGGCGGCGCAAGGCCGCGTCGCGGATGCGCCGAGCGGGCATTGGGTGTACCGGGCGCTGCCGCGCGGATTGTGGCCCTATGCGCAGCTCGCGCGATGGGACCGGCCGATCGGCTGGCAGCTTCTCTTGTGGCCGTGCTGGTGGTCGGCGGCTATGGCGGCCAGCGCCTATGCGCGACCGACCGACAGTTTCGCCTCGTTGATGCCCTCGCCCTGGCATCTCGTGCTGTTCTTCATCGGCGCGGTCGCGATGCGCGGCGCCGGCTGCACCTACAACGACATCGTCGATTCTGACATAGACGAAAAGGTCGAGCGGACCCGTTCGCGACCCCTGCCCTCGGGCCAGGTGAGCAGGCGCCAAGCCTGGACCTTCCTTGTGTTGCAGGCGCTGGCCGGACTGGTAGTGCTCGTGCAGTTCAACAGTTTTGCGATCGGTCTCGGCGTCGCTTCGCTGGTCGTCGTCGCGGTCTATCCGTTCATGAAGCGCTTCACCAACTGGCCGCAGCTCGTGCTCGGGCTGGCCTTCTCCTGGGGCGCGCTGATGGGCTGGGCCGCCGAGTTCACCGATGTCGGGCGGCCGGCGGTGCTGCTTTATCTCGGCTCGATCTTCTGGGTGATCGGCTACGACACGATCTATGCCCACCAGGACAAGGAGGACGACGCGCTGGTCGGCGTGAAGTCGACCGCGCGGCTGTTCGGCGACTCGACGAAGTCGTGGCTGATCGGGCTCTACGGCGGCGCGCTGATCCTGATGGCGAGCGCCTTTTCGGCCGCCGAGGTTCCGATTGTGGCGATGGCCGGGCTGCTGGCGGCCGGCGCACACATGGCGCGCCAGATCTTCGTGCTCGACATAGACGATCCCGACCAATGCCTAAGACTGTTCAAGTCGAACAATGTGGTCGGCTGGCTGATCTTCCTGGGGCTGATCGGCGGCGGGGCTTGGGTGGCGCTGAAGCCGCTGATTTAAGCCTCACTCCGGCGCGATGATCTCTTCGCCCGATATGACGAGGCGCAGGCCGAGATTGCCAGGCTTGCGGCGCATGAGGAAGCGCGGACGGCGCTGCGGCGTGACACGGCGCTTGCGGCGGTCCTGCGGCGGCAGCGCCTTGATGGCGGCACCGAGCGATTCTTCCAACGTTCGGGCGACGCCGTCGGCCTCGATCAGGAGCATCGGCAGGCGATAGGCATCAGCCCAGGCCCGCCAGTCGGCGGCGACGTCCTCCAGATTGTCGGCGACGAGTAGCGGCACCGACAACATCGGATCGTTGTGGAGCAGTTCGAGCGTCACCGTGACGTTGCCCTCGGGGTCTTCCATGGCGCGCGCGGCGACACCGCGGAAAGCGTTCGCCGGCAGCACGACGGTGGCGGGCAGGCCGCTCATCTGCAGGATGCGCTTCACGATCGCGCCGCGCTGGTCGATGGTGAAGGTCACGTCGCCGAAAGTGTCCGACGTCGCGTAGCTCACGACCTGGGGCAGACGGAACGGGTCGAGCCGCATGTTGCGGCCCGCCCAGACTGGCTTCAGTCCGGTGCTCATATGGGTGCCTTCCTGTCTCTCCTGAGAGCCGGTTTTCCCGGTTCCCACGGACCGGTTTTCCCGGTCTCGTTTGTGAGGAGGACAGTAGCTGGGTACCCCTACCCACCCGCTTAAAAAAGTCGGTTAAATTTTGCTGATCTCCCGAATGGTTATCGGAATCCGACCTGCTGTAACGGTTCGTCAGGCTTCGTTTACAGCATCTTTCCGGGGCGTGGTCAGAGCACCTTTCCGGGGTTCATGATGCCGGCCGGATCGAAGGCCGCCTTGACGCGGCGCATGAGGTCGATGCCAACAGGTGGCGCCGTGGCGAGAAGCTCGTCGCGCTTCAGCTGGCCGATGCCGTGCTCGGCGGAGATCGACCCCTGGAGATCGCGCACGATGTCATGCACCGCCTTGTTCATCGGCTTGTAGAGGGCGAGGTAGGCCTTCGGATCGGCGCCGACCGGCTGCGAGACGTTGTAGTGCAGATTGCCGTCGCCCATGTGGCCGAAGCAGACGACCCGAGCACCGGGGCTGACGCCCTCGACCGCGGCCGCCGCACGCGCGATGAATTCCGGCACGGAGGCGACCGGGATCGAGATGTCGTGCTTGATCGACGCGCCGTGGGGTTTCTGCGCTTCGGAGATATTTTCGCGCAGCGCCCAGAAGGCGTTGGCCTGGCCAAGACTCTCGGCGATCGCGGCGTCGCCGACGAGGCCTTTCTCTATGCCTTCGGAAAGGATCGTCTCGATGAGCTCGCGCGCGTCTTCCGGCGAACGGCCGGACGATATCTCGACCAGCACGTGCCAGGGCCAGTCGCCAGCGAGCGGCGGCACGGCGTTTGCGAAGGCCAGCGTAAAGTCGAGCGGCGTCTTGCCGAGCAGCTCGAAGGCGGTGAGGTTGCTGCCAGCGAGATCGGACGCCAGACCGAACAGCGCAAGCGCGGCCTCGGGCGACGAGACGCCCGCCCAGCCGACCTCGCGTCCCCTGGGCTTCGGAAAGATCTTCAGCACGGCAGCGGTGATGATGCCGAGCGTGCCTTCCGCGCCGACGAAGAGGTTCTTCAGGTCGTAGCCGGTGTTGTCCTTCTTCAATTTCCGGAGATCGTCGAACACTTCGCCTGTCGGCAGCACGACCTCGACGCCGAGGCAGAGCTCGCGCGTGTTGCCATAGGCGAGAACCGCCGTGCCGCCGGCGTTGGAGGAAAGATTGCCGCCGATCTGGCAGGAGCCCTGCGACGCCAGCGAGAGCGGGTACATGCGGTCTACGTCGTCGACGGCGCGGTGGAGCATTTCGAGCACGACACCGGCCTCGGCGGTGACCGTATTCGACAGCGGGTCGATCTCGCGGATGCGGTTCAACCTGGACAGCGACACGACGATCTCGTCGCCGGTGGCGTGAGGCATCTGGCCACCGACGAGGCCGGTATTGCCGCCCTGCGGCACGACAGGCGTCTTCGTCTCGGTCGCAAGCTTGAGGATGCGGCTCACCTCCTCGACGCTGCCGGGTTTCAGCACCAGCGGCGTGCGACCCGGATAGAGGCCGCGATGCTCGCGCACGAAGGGCGCGATGTCGGTTTCGGCGCGTAGCGCATAGGCATCGCCGACGATTGTCGCGAAACGGTCGAGCAGAGCGGGATCGATGGTGGTCATGCGGTGTCCAGAGGTTGGTCGCGCGGCGCGGCCGCACGGGAAAGCCGATCGTTGATCGCCTCGCCGAGGCCGGCATTGGGGATCGGCTCGACGGCGATGGTTTTTGCGCCCGAGCGGTCGAGCGCCTGCATATGGGAGAAGAGGTTGGCGGCGGCTTCGCGGAGATCGCCGGAGGGCGACAGGTTGAGCACGGCAACCGCCTTCTCCGAGTCCCTTGCGCGGTCCTTTCCGAAAGCGAGCAGCGCCTCGCCAGGCAGGACGTCAGTCGCGCCTACGCGAACAGCCGCGCCCGGCGCGTAGTGCGAGGCGAGCATGCCCGGCGCTTCGACGCCGGCTGCCGCGCCTCGCAGCAATGGCCTGCCGGCGGCGGCCTCGATGACTTCGGCCGCGATGCCGCCCGGGCGCAGGAGGCGCAGCGTTTCGCCCTCGGCCTTGACTATGGTCGATTCCAGCCCGACCTGGGTCGGACCGCCATCGACGATCAGCTTTATCCTTCCGCCGAGATCAGCCTCGACCGCCTCTGCAGATGTCGAGGTGATGCGGCCCGACGAATTGGCGCTGGGGGCGGCGAGCGGTCGGCCGAGACGCGCGATGAGCTCGGCGCCAAAACCTTGCGGCATGCGCAGCGCGATCGTGTCGAGGCCGGCGGTCACCAGCGGATGGATGCGGGCCTCCTCGGCAAGCGGCAGCACCAGCGTCAGGGGACCCGGCCAGAAGGCCTCGGCCAGTTTTTCCGACAAGGCGTCAAAAACGGCGACCTTGCTCGCCATGGCCATGCCCGAGACATGCGCGATCAGCGGATTGAAGCGCGGACGGCCCTTTGCTTCGAAGATGCGGGCCACGGCCTCGCCATTGGTGGCGTCGCCAGCGAGGCCGTAGACAGTCTCGGTGGGGATCGCGACGACCTCGCCGGCTTCGAGCAAAGCCAGGGCGCGCGCCATCGCCTCGCCGGTCTTCAGGATTTCCGCCACTGCCACCTGTCCGATTTTTCCTTCGGGGGTTGCTATAGCCCGCTATCGATATGAGCAACAGCCACAGCATGATGGCCGCCGACGAGCCCGCCGCGTCACCGATTTGTTAATCGCTAAAATGCTATCTTTTCCGACAAGCCCTCGTGAACGACGGGGCGGCAGAATAGGCTGGGCTTACGGGGCTACAAGTCATGCGTATTCAGGGTGTAATCATCGTGCTCGCCGCGCTCGGCGCGGCAGAGACGCAGGCATCGTCTATCGAGACGCTGCAGCCGACGGCGGCCACGCCGTCGATCATCATGCTGGGCGAGGAAACCGCAATCGATCCGTCGATCGTCGCGGCCGTGTCCGAGATGGGGCCGACGCCTTCGATCGTCACCGTACCTGATACGCCGGCCACCCCGTCGATCATCGCGCTGGGCGAGCCCGCCGATGGTGCTGTAGCGGCAGCATCCTCTCCGCAACGCCCGACAGGTCCGATGGTGATCCGCGGCGGCGAGGTCGGATCGGCCTCCGCCCGCCCCTCGTCGGCGCCGGCGCAGGCGACCGCCGAACCGTTGCTCGACCCGAACGATCGCGGCACGCCGGCCAAGCGCAAGGCGCTTAGGCGGCAGGAAGAGCGGCTGGCACGCGAGGCCGCCGAAGCGGGTGGGAACCAGCAACCGGACCCTTCGACGGAGCCGGTGCCGCTCGGGCGGTAAGAGCGCGTTACCCGGCGATCTTCGAGAAGTCGGCGACCTGGCCGGTCGCCGCGCGGATGCGGGAGAGCAGCGCGAGACGGTTCGCGCGGACGGCCTGATCCTCATCATTCACGAGAACGCGTTCAAAGAATGAATCAACCGGTTCACGCAATGCGCTAAGCGCCAGCATGGCACCGGAAAAGTCTTCATTATGAATCGCTTGGCCGGCTTCCTTCTCAGCCTGATTCACCGCGGCGGCGAGATTCTTCTCCTCATCGGTGTGGAAAAGCGCGGGGTCGACGGCAGGCGCGACAGCCGTGCCCTTCTTCTCCTCGGCGGCCAGGATGTTCGCCGCGCGCTTGGTGCCGGCGAGCAGGTTTTTTCCATCCTCCGAGTCGAGGAAGGAGCCTAGAGCTTCGACGCGGCGGACGATGGTGAGGAGGTTGCAGCTCTCCGGCGTGATCACGGCGTCGATCATGTCGTGGCGAACGCCGTTGTCGCGTAGATGGACTTTCAGGCGGTCTTGAAGGAATGCGCGCAGGTCGTCGCTGATCGATGGATCGTGCTTGTCTATCAGCGGCAGCCAGTCGGGCGCATCGGCCTTGGCATCGGCAACAAGCGCGCGCGTACGTTCCCCGAACATGCCGCCCTTCACAGCTTCCGACAGTATCGCGTTCAGATTTTCGGGCGCCGACGGGGACGCGCCGATCTGGTGGCGCAGCACCTGGACGTCGTTGGCAGGATCAATGGAAACGTTCAGCTCATTCTCCAGCACGATCCGGATCACGCCCAGCGCCGCGCGGCGGAGCGCATAGGGGTCCTTCGAGCCGGTCGGTTTCTCGTCGATGGCCCAGAAGCCGCTCAGCATGTCGAGCTTGTCGGCGAGCGCTACCGCCACCGAAACCGGGTCGGTCGGCACACGGTCGGACGGGCCCTGCGGCTTGTAGTGCTCCTCGATGGCCGCCGCGACCGACGGATTCTCGCCCTGCAACAACGCGTATTTACGCCCCATCGCGCCCTGCAACTCGGGGAACTCGCCGACCACCTCGGTCTGCAGATCGGCCTTGGCGAGCACGGCCGCGCGGCGGGCGAGTTTTGCGTCGGCGCCGACGATGGGCGCCAACTCCTCGGCCAGCCGTGCAATGCGCGTCACGCGCTCACCCTGCGTGCCGAGCTTGGCGTGGAAGGTGACGCCGAGCTTGTCCAAACGGGCCATGCGCTGGTCGAGCGGCTTGGCGAGGTCGAGCCCGAATTTTTCCGCCGACGGCTTCAGCGTGTCGAGGTCCGGCAGGTCGTGCTGGTCCGTGTTCCAGAAATAGAGCGCATCGGAGAGGCGGGCGCGCACCACCTTGCCGTTGCCGTGCGCGATCTCCTTGCCGCCATCCTTCGCCTCGATGTTGGCGGTGAGCAGGAAATGGTTGGAGAGGGCATCGGAGCCGCCCTGCGGGCGTACAACAAAACACTTCTGGTTGGCGCGGATGGTGAGCCGGATGACTTCGGCCGGGATGGACAGGAAGTCTTCCTCGAAAGCGCCGAGCAGCACGACGGGCCATTCGACCAACCCCGACACCTCCTCCAGCAGCCCCTCGTCCTCGACGAGGTCGAGCCCGTTGGCGAAGGCGAGGTTTTTCGCGTCCGACAGGATGATCTCCTTGCGGCGCTCGGCATCGACCACGACCTTCGCGGCCTCGAGCTTCGCCGCATAATCGTCGAAGCGTTTTACCGTGATGGCGCCCGGCGCGTGGAAACGGTGGCCGTAGGTGACATTGCCGGAACGGATGCCGTCGATCTCGAAATCGACGACGATGGGGTCTTCGGTCTCAGGTCCGAAGATGCAGACGATCGATTGCAGCGGGCGTACCCAGCGCAGCGCCTCGCCGCCGCGCCCATCGGTTGCGCCGTAGCGCACGCCCTTCGGACCCGAAGCCGCCCCCCAGCGCATCGACTTCGGCCAGGGGAAGGTGCGGATGATCCGGGGCATCAGCTCGGCGATGATCTCCTCGGCCGCCCTGCCCGGCTTCGAGATGTGCGCGACGTAGAAATCGCCCTTCTTCGGATCGGAATGGACATGCGCCTGGCTGACGTTGGACAGGCCGGCCTTGCGCAGGAACCCTTCGACGGCCTGCGGCGGCGCCTTGGTGGACGGGCCTTTGATCTCCTCGTGCACGTCCTTCGAGCGTGCCGTGACGCCGCGCAGATCGAGCGTCAGGCGCCTCGGCGTCCAGTATTCGCGCGCCGCCTCATAGGTCAGACCAGCCTCGACCAAACCGTCGGTGACCATCTTCCTGAGGTCGCCGGCAGCTTTCCTCTTCATTCGTG